>NZ_JBFJYW010000011.1:0-24676 GCF_041622395.1 Pontiella sp.
AATGAAGACGATTAACTGGGGAATCATTGGCTGCGGCGGCATCGCCAACCTATTCGCAACAAGCCTTGCGACCTTGGAAGAAGGACGATTGCTTGCGGGGGCGTCTCGGACGCCGGGGCGGGCGCAGGAGTTTGCGGACAAGCACGGCATGGCGCGGGTCTATACCGACTATGAGTCCCTGGTGGCCGATCCCGAGATCGACGCGGTCTACGTTGCCACCACCCACAACTTCCACTTCGAAAACATCCGGCTCTGCCTGGAACACGGCAAACACGTGCTTTGCGAAAAACCCTTCACCGTCAACGCCGCCCAAACCCGGCAACTCATGGAACTGGCCCGCGAAAAGCAACGGTTTATGATGGAGGCGGTCTGGACGCGTTTTTTGCCCGCCATTGTAAAACTGCAGCAGGTTTTGGCCGCGGGCGCGATCGGGGACGTTAAAACGGTCACGGCCTGTTTTTGCCTGGGCGCCGACTTCCCGGCGGAACACCGGCTGAAAAACAAGGCGCTGGCCGGCGGGGCGTTGCTGGATCTGGGGATTTATCCGATCACCTTCGCCAACCTGGTTTTCGGGGCCCATCCGGAGCGGATCCAAAGCAGCGTCGTGATGAGCGAAACGGAGGTCGACGAGAGCTCGTTCTACCTGCTCGACTACCCCAACGGGGGCCGGGCCATGCTCACCTCCTCGATGTCGGCGGCCGCGCCGAACGAAGGCATCGTCTACGGCAGCAAGGGCTTCATCCGGGTTCCCCTCTTTTGGGGGGCGCAGGAGTTCGAGATTCACCGCAAAGGATCCGACGCGCCCGAGCGCATCCGCGCCCCCTATGGCGACGGCGAAAACTTCCGCTTCGAAATCGCGCATGCGATGGAGTGCATCGCGGCGCAAAAAACGGAAAGCGAGATCCTGCCGCTCTCCGAAACACTGGCCGTCATGCAAACAATGGATACGCTCCGCGACCAGTGGGGCCTTGCCTATCCGGACGAAACCCGCGGGTAGAACGAAGAATGGTTGGCCGCCCATGCCGGCAACCCATTGCTCATTGCTTCCGGTCGTCTTTCAGCAGGTCGAGTTCGCGGATCCAGATGTTGCGGAAGCGCGTATTGTTGTTGTGGTCCTGCAGCAGGATGACGTCCTTGCCGTGCGGCTTGTAGACCGGCAGTTTTTTATGGACGGTCGCCCCCAGAATTTCCGTCTTGTGCTGAACCAGGATCCCGTTGAGGAAAACGGTCACATAGGCCGGGGAAACCAGCGTGTCGCCGTCGAAGCGCGGGGCCTGGAAAACAATGTCGTAGGACTGCCACTCGCCCGGCTTTTTGCAGGCGTTGACCAGCGGGGGCGTTTGGCCGTAGACGCAGCCGGCCATGCCGTCGGCATAGGTGCGGTTTTCAAAGTTGTCGAGCACCTGGGTTTCGTAGCGGCGCATCATGAAAACCCCGCTGTTGCCCGCGCCCTGCGAATCGCCCTGCCGCGGGTTGGCCGTCTGCCACTCGATGTGGAACTGGCAGTCGCCGAATTTTTGCTTGGTCATGATCGATCCGGTCGGCGTGCATTCCAGATAGCCGTTTTCAACCTTCCAGAGCGCCTGGCCCTCGGGGTTGTATTTTTTCTTGGTCGGATCGGCCTGCTTGGTGCCGACCCAGCCGGAGAGCCCGGTTCCGTCGAACAGTACGATTGCATCGGACGGCGGCGCGCCGATCGCGGCGGCCGGGGCGACGACCGCCGGTTGCGGTCGGTCGATATCATGAACGCACCAGCCCGAAGGCAGCTTGGGCGTATCGGTGTAGCCGACACTAGGTTTTTTACTGTCCGCACCTCGGGAAACCCCGGCAACCCACACTCCGACCACCAGCCCCAAAACCATTCTCTTCATGGCAACACCCTTTCGCGATTCAATGCGCAAAAAGGCTACCGCCGGAAAGCGCGCGCGTCTAGCACCGAATGCGCACCGGGCGCGTTGCAACATCAACCCCGCGGCCGCTCTTTCATCAGCAGGGCCGCCGGGGCGAGCCAAGCATGTCAAATCCCCGACTTTAAACTTATCACTTCGGAACCCATCGCGTATGGTCGGATGAAATCAGGGGGTAAAACAGTCATGAATGTCCATTCCGCGATACAAAAGCGGCGCTCGGTACGCCGATTCGATCCCAACCATCGGATGACGAAGAAGGAGATCGACAAACTCTTGTCGTTGACGCTGCACTCGCCGACGGCCTTCAACCAGCAGAACTGGCGTTTCGTCGTGGTGGACGATACCGCGTTGCGCCAGCAGCTCAAGAGCGCCTCGTGGAACCAAGAGCAGGTCACGGACGCCTCGCTGCTGATCATCCTCTGCGCCGACCTCAAGGCCTGGGAAAAGGAACCGATGCGCTACTGGCGCTCCGCGCCGGAGAACGTCCAGGAATTCATTGTCCCCGCGATCGAGCATTATTACAGCGGGCTCGACCAGGTTCAGCGCGACGAAGCCATGCGCTCCTGCGGCATCGCCGCCCAGACCCTGATGCTGGCCGCCAAGTCGATGGGCTACGATTCCTGCCCGATGGACGGCTTCGATTTCGACGCCGTCGGCGAGCTGATCAACCTGCCCGACGACCACGCCATCTGCATGGCCGTCGCCGTTGGCAAAGCCATTGGCGAGCCGCCCCCGCCGAAGGATATGCTCTCGCTCGACGACGTCGTCGTCACCAATACGTTCGATTGATTCCGGCCCGGATCGCGGGTTTTGCGCGGGGAAAATCGGGCCGGTTTTGAAAATCGGGGAGCGCCCTTTCTTTTTGCGGCGGCGGTTTGCTATGTTCCGCCGATGCACGAAAAACCCGTCATCCAGATGCTGCCCGACCAGGTGATCAACAAGATTGCCGCTGGCGAGGTGGTCGAACGCCCGGCCTCGGTCATGAAGGAACTGTTCGAAAATTCGCTGGATGCCGGCGCCACCCAAGTGGACGTGGAGATCATCCAGGGGGGACGCCAGCTGATCGCCATCACCGACAACGGGTGCGGGATGGTGCGCGACCAGGCCTTGCTGAGCATCGAACGGCACGCCACCAGCAAAATCCGCTCGGAAGCCGACATCGAAAACATCCACACGATGGGCTTTCGCGGCGAGGCGCTCGCGGCCATCTCGTCGGTATCGCGTTTCACGCTGATCACCCGCCCCGAAGAGGAGCTCGCCGGCACCGAAATCCAGATTGCCGGCGGCAAGTTCCTCGGGTGCGACGACATCGGCTGCCCGGTCGGCACGCGCATCGAAATCCGCAACCTGTTTTTCAACGTCCCCGCGCGGCGCAAGTTTCTGCGCGCCGAACAGACCGAACTCTCGCACATCCGCCAACTGTTTCTGGTGATGGCCCTGGCCCACCCCGAAATCGGCATGAGCCTGAAGGTGGACGAGCGCGTCGCCTACAACCTGCCGGCGTCCGGCAAAATGGAAGACCGCATCAGCGAGCTCTACAACCACGGGTTTTTCGAGCAGCTGGTGCCGATCGACTATTCCGACACCGATTACCGGATCACGGGCTACGCGGGCTTGCCGCAGACCGGGCGCAAGGACCGGCAGGACCAGTATATTTTCGTGAACCATCGGCCCGCCTCGGCCCCGGTGGTCTACCATGCGCTGAACGAGGCCTATCATTCGCTCATCGCCCGCGGCCGCTATCCCGCCGTCTTCCTATTCATCGAGATGGCGCCGTCGCTCGTGGACGTCAACGTCCACCCGACCAAAAAAGAAGTGCGCTTCCGCCACCCCAACCAGCTGCGCGACGCCGTCGTCGCCGCACTCGCCAAGGCGATGGGCTTTTTGGGAGAAGAACCCGGAACCCCGAATCTCGCACTGCCCCCTTCGCCGGAACAAATTCCATCCGACGGGGAGCGGATCGCGTTGCCGACGCCCCCGCCCGTCCGGCCCAGGTTCGAAAGCCAGAAACAGATGGACGAAATCCTCGTTCGTCCCGAACTGGTGGCGAACCGAAAGATCGACACGCCGAAGGCGGACGAAGCGCGAACAGCGCAGACGGGCGCACCCGCCACCGAACCCCGCGAAGCGCGGAACACGGATCGCCCGGCGGCCGCGCCGGCGGCCAAGCCGCAATCGCCGTGGGGCTGGTGCCGCATCGTCGGGCAGCTGGGCGGGAACTACGTGGTCCTCGAAACCGAGGATGGCTACGTGCTGATGGAACCGCGCGCCGCCCATGAGCGCGTCCTGTTCGAGAAATTCATGCATGCCGTGCACGAGCACGCCGTTCCGAAACAGGGGCTCCTCGCCCCCGAGACCATCGACCTGCTGCCGTCCGACGCCATGACGGTGCGGAACAATATGGATACGTTGCAGGAGCTGGGCTTCGGGGTTTCGGAATTCGGCGGCGACACCTTCATTGTCGATGCCCTGCCCGTCTACGTCCAAAACGAGCCCGCCGAAACCCTGCTGGTGGAAATCGTCCGCGAAATCGAAAAGGCGGGCAAAAAGCGGGGCGCGCGCGAACTCGTGCAGGCCAAGATTGCGCAGGCCGCCTGCCAGACCGCCGTCCGGTCGAAGGACCAACTCTCCGACAGGGAGATTGAAAAGCTCGTCTCGGATTTGGCCAAAACCGAAATGCCCTACACCTCCCCGCGCGGCCGCCCCACCCTCATCTACACCAGCTTCACCGAGCTCGACCGGAAATTCAGCCGGGAATAAAACCGGCGGAGGGCGTCTTGCGCGCAGCCGAATCCCGGATCGTCCACCGCGCCCAAACGCGGGGCATCGCTGCTTAAAAGGGCGTGATCTTGCGCGAACTGGGAATGCGGTTGCGGTGCCGGCCCTCTTTGACGAGCGACACGAAGTGCTCGCGCGCCTTGCCGTAGCGCGCCAGTTCATCCGCCGTTGCGGCGGCGCCGTTCTCGACCTTCAACTGCTCGAACGGCTCTCCCGCCAGCTTCAGGGTATTGTTGATGGAGCGGATTATGTCGCTGGCGCGCCGCTGGTACTCCTCGGCCTGCAACCCCACGGACGCCTCGTTCGAGCCCAGGAACGTGAAAAACGAACCGTCGCTCTCGACCATGTTCTTCAGCGTCATCATGGAAAGCACGGCCTTCACATTGCCCGCAATCAAATTGATGAACCGCCCGAACTGTTCGTCGATCTCGTTCGACCCCGCATCGCGGACGGAGAAGCGGGCATGTTCGCGGGCAACGCGCAGCAGGTAGAGGATTTCCTCATAATCGGCGATCTTGATTTCGAACGGGGAGGAACTCTGCTGGGCGGCAATCAACTCGGCCGCCTGCTCGAAATAGACATCGCGCCGAGCCAAGTGCACAGGACGGTTCTGTTTGAAATAATTAATCGCCTTCACGGTCTAAACGGTAGCAACGTAGGCAACAATTTCGAGCTTATAATCAAGTTTTCGAGAAATGGAGCCGGCACCCTTCGCCAGCATCCAGGCCGCCGGAGACAAAGCCGAGCACGCGTGTCTGGTTTCGGTCGCCGCAAACGTCTTAAGGTAAACAACTCAGGGAGCGGGATCATGGACAATGCATACACACGTAGGACCTCACTGAAAACCACCGCAATCGCCGGAACCGTGGCGGGGCTGGCCGGGCTGGCCTCGGCGGCACCGGGAAAGACCGTGAAGGTGGCGCTGGTCGGCTGCGGCGGACGCGGAAAAGCCGACCTCAAGAATTTCCTTAAAGCCTGCGAACTCCTGGGGCTGCAAAGCGAAGTGGTCGCCTTGGCCGATGCCTTCGCGGAGCAAGTCCAAACCGGCGCCGCGCAGTTTAAGGTTTCCGGCGACCGATGCCACGCGGGCTACGATGCCTACCGCAAGGTGGCCGCATCGGATGCGGAATTCGTGTTGCTCGTGACGCCCCCGCTGTTCCGGCCGCTCCATCTCGAAGCCATGCTCAAGGCCGGGAAAAACGTTTTCATCGAAAAGCCGGTCGCGGTCGATGCGCCGGGTTGCCGCAAGGTGCTCGCGCTGGGCGAATACGCGAAAAGCCAGGGGCTCGGCATTTCGGCCGGGATGCAGCGGCGCCATTCGGCGGGCTATCTGAAAAACAAAGCCCTGGTCGAGGCCGGCGCCATCGGCGAAATCCTCGGCGGCATCGTCTCCTGGAACGGAACGGTTCCGTGGATCAAGGAACGCCGCCCCGGCGACACCGACGCCGACTATCTGGCGCGCAACTGGCTGAACTGGATCGAAACCGGCGGCGACCACATCGTCGAGCAGCACGTCCACAATCTCGACGTGGCCAACTGGTTCATCGGCCGCACCCCGAAATCCGCCGTCGGCTTCGGCGGCCGCGCGCGCCGCGAGTCCGGCAACTCGTTCGACTTTTTCAGCGTGGATCTCGACTATGGCGACAACGTCCATATCCACAGCCAATGCCGCCAGATCTCCGGATGCTTCAACCGCGTCGGCGAAGAGCTGCGCGGCGCCAAGGGGGTGGTCCTCGGCGGCGGCAAGCTCCGCGGCGACGCGGCGGTTGCGGTACCCGACCCGAAGGTCGATACCGACAATGAGAGCTTGCAGGAGATGGTCGACCTGATCCGCGGCGTCCGCGCCGGCCAACCGCTGAACGAGGCGCAGATCGTGGCCGAGGCGACGGGGACCGCCATTCTGGGCCGGATGGCCTGCTACACGGGGCAAAAAATCCAATGGAGCGATCTGTTCCTGAATCCGAAGTCGCCGTGGTACGACTTCACCCACGGCATCGCGGCCGAGGATTTTGAAACGGGGACGGTCAAGCTGCCCCCGGAAAACGCCGTGCCCGTTCCGGGCGACGGGGAACCGATCCGCAGACGTTAACGAACAAGGAGTTGAGATGAAAAAAACAATGACCCTATGCCTGGCCGGACTCGTTTCGGCCGCGGTTGCGAACGAGGGCGGCTGGACCCCGCTGTTCAACGGCAAGGATTTCACGGGCTGGAGCTTCGACACGCTCGACAAGGTGCAGCCCGAAGAGATCTGGTCGGTCAAGGACGGCACGATCATCGTGCAGGGAAAAGGCAAACCCAACGGCGTGATGCGCACCGATAAAAGCTATTCGAACTATGAACTCGAGATCGAGTGGCGCTGGCCGGACACCGGCGGAAACAACGGTTGCCTGATCCATTGCTCGAAACCGCGCTTCATGAGCGTTTGGCCGCAGTCGATCGAAGTTCAGCTGATGAAGGACAACGCGGGCGACTTCTGGGTGATCGGCGAGAACATCGACGTGAATCCGGAGCAGGTTGCGCCGGCCGGCAAGAACGGCCCGAGCCGCCGACGGATCAATCTGGTCGACGGCGCCGAAAAGCCATCCGGCGAGTGGAACACGATGAATATCTTCGCGCGCGGCAACACGATCGAGGTTTTCGTGAACGGCCGGCTGGTCAACAAGGGCTGGAACGCCTCGGTCAGCGAAGGGGCCATCTGCCTGCAGGCGGAGCGCGCGAATGCCGAGTTCCGCACCGTCCGGATCCGCGAACTTTCGGACGGCTGGAAACCGCTGTTCAATGGAAAGGACCTGAGCGAATTCGACATCGAAGACGGCAACGCGACCTTCGCGGTGAAGGACGGCGTGATTACCGGAACCACGGCGGTCCCCAGCCCGAACACCTTTTTGGCCACCAAAGCGCAATACGGCGACTTCGAACTGGAGTTTGAAACGATGGTTCACGACCGGCTCAACTCCGGCGTCCAGATCCGTTCGCGCTCGCGCGACGCCGCGGAAGGCAAGTTCCCGCCCGGACGCTTCTATGGCCCGCAGGTGGAAATCGAGGCAGGCCCGGGCCAGGCGGGCTTCATCTACGGCGAAGCGACCGGCCGCGGCTGGCTTTCTCCCGAGCCGAAATCCAAGGATCCGGCGGTCAACCAACACAGCCACTTCAAGAACGGCGCGTGGAACCACTTCCGGATCGTTGCGCGGGGTCCGCGCATCCAGACCTTCATCAACGGCGTCCCGATCGCGGATCTCTCCGACGGGGAAATCTACAAGAGCCACCCGAAAGGCCAAATCGGCCTACAGGTACACGCCGTCAACGCAAAGCTGCACCCGATGAGCGTGAGTTGGCGGAACCTGAAAATCCGGGACCTCTAACCCCCCGGACCTCGGAAGTGAAAAGGGCGCTCGTTGGGCGCCCTTTTTTGCTTAGCGGTAGCGGTCGTGCCACAGGTGTTTGAACCACATGCGCCCGGTGGAGATGATGAAAAGCAGGCCCGAAATCACGATGCTGACCGCCAACGTCAGCTTTCCGCGCCCGTGGGCGGCAATGTCGCCGGGGTCGCTAATCGAATCGAAAAAAAACAAAACCCCAAGCAACAGCACCACACCGGAAGCCACGAGGGCACCGATGTTGGGCTTCATCTTGAACATGGGTACTTTTCCGTGACCGTGCATCTGCTTCCTTTTCATTTAGGGCTCATCGACACCCTGAAATGTGCAAAAGAAAGCGGGACCGACGCGACATTAAACGGCCGGAATAATTAGCATTTTTTACTAGATAGCGGCACGCCGCGTCGGTTCAGGTATGATGTTTAAGCATGGCGCGCACATCCTCGCGCCGGATCGGCTTGGAAAGGTATCCGTCCATTCCCTGTTCGAGGAATTTTTCGCGGTCGCCCTTCATGGCGTGGGCGGTGATGGCGATGATCGGGATATGCGTTTCGCTGCCTTCCTGGGCGCGGATCATGGCGGTGGCCTTGAGTCCGTCGAGCACGGGCATCTGGATGTCCATCAGGACAATGTCGTAGGCCGGCCGTTGCTCCGGCGGCCGGGCGAGCTTGAGCATCGCCAGCGCTTCGCGGCCGTTTTCGGCGACGTCGGACCGGCACCCCATTTTCTCGAGGATCTTCACCAACACCCGTTGGTTGAGCTTGTTGTCTTCGACCACGAGCACATAGAGGCCCAATTGTTCATTCACCGGCGGAACCTCAACCGGATCGCCTTCCGCCTGCGGAACGTCCATGTTGAGGGTGATGTTGAAATTGAATTCGGAGCCCACGCCGGGCGTGCTGCGGACGGTGAGCCGGCCGCCGAGTTGCTCTACGATTTTCTTGGAGATGGCCAACCCGAGCCCGGTTCCGCCGAACTCGCGCGTGTATGAGCCGTCGGCCTGGATAAACTCCTGGAAAATCATCTCCTGGGCTTCTTGCGGGATGCCGATGCCCGTATCGGAGACCCGGAAGGCAAACGTGCATTCGTGGCCGGACCGATCCAAACAGCGGACGCCGATCTCGACATGGCCTTTTTGCGTGAACTTGACCGCGTTGGCCATCAGGTTGATCAGCACCTGGCGGAGACGGCCTTCATCGGAGCGCACGAACGGGAGGTCGCCGGGGCAGTCGACCCTCAGCTCCAGCCCCTTGCTCTTGGCCGAGGGGGTGAAAAACGTATGCAGTTCGTCCACGACCTTGGCCATATCGACCGTGGTCATGTTGAGGTCGAATTTGCCCATTTCGATGCGGGAGAGGTCGAGGATGTTGTTGATGATCTTCAGCAGGTTGTTGGCGGACGAGGAGATGGTCCCGACATAATCGCGCTGTTCCGGCGAGAGCGGCGTGTCTTGGATCAACTGGGTCATGCCCAGCACCCCGTTCATCGGCGTGCGGATTTCATGGCTCATGTTGGCCAGGAATTCGCTTTTGGTGCGGCTGGCCCTTTCGGCGGCCTCCTTGGCGTCTTGCAGTTCGGCTTTGAGCCGCTCCTGCTCGTGGCGTTGGTTTTCGAGCCGCTCCACCATGCGGTTTACCCCGCGGCCGAGCGCGCCCAGCTCATCCTGCGAGACGGTACGCTTGACCCGGAAGGACAGGTCGCCCTGCTCGACGGCTTGGATGCAGCCGAGGATGTTGTTCAGGCGGGGCACGGTCATCTGGCGCACGAACAGCGCACTGAGCAGGGTGACCAGTGCAATGCTGGCAAGGAAACCGATCAGGAAGCCCAGGGCGCTCTGTTTCTTTTGCAGGGCGGCGTTGGCGGTTTCCAGCTTTAGGCAGAGGTTGCCAAGCCAGCGGCCGTCCGAAAAGAGCGGGGTCGTCGAAATCAGGTGGGAACCCGCCCCCTCGCCGACCCGCGACACAACGGCTTCAGGCTGGACCTGGCTACAGAACGGCAGTCCCAGGGAACCGCCGACATCGGCCACGTTGGATCCTTCCAGCGCAGGGTCCGTACTGTAATAGATGGTTCCGTCCGGTTGCCCCAGCACCGCGAGCACCACGCGCTCTTCAACCAGCCGCGACAGCGCGGCGGCGTCGCGGGCGGTGGAATAGGGAATGGCCTGCTCGTTCATCAGCCGCCCGGGGATCTGCGCCAGGGAGTCCAAGCGGCGGTCGATTTCCAGGTTGACGCGGTGGGCATAGAAGATTTCCAGCCCGGACAACAGGACGGAGGCGATCATGAAAATCGCCAGGCCAAGCTTGAAGGCCAGGGAGAGCAGCATCTTTTTCATTCCGCGCCCTCCCCGCGCAACGCGCGGATTGCGCCCCCGCTCCGGCGCAGATCGAAGTCCGGCCATTGTTTAACATATTTCATGGGATGAACCGGCAGCGCCGGAATGGGTTGCCGGCACGTCTCGAGGAGTTTCCGCTGGTATTCGGCAAAGATGTCCTGCCCAAACGTCGGATCATACAGGTCGCCTTTGAGGCCCGTCGGACACTTGGTGCAGCGCACCCACTTTTGGGCGATCGGAGGGCGGCTCCAAAAGCGCATCAATTCGATCCCCGCATCGCGGCCCGGGGCGTTTTTCAGGACCGCCCAAGTCGCGATATATCCGCCGATCGCATGGCAATTCCCGTCGAAGCCGGGCATTTGCGCCAGACGAAGACGATCCATTTGCTCGGGGCAAGCGGCCTTGAAAGCCGTATAGCGCCAGGAGGCATCGAAGAAAAACAGGGCGCGGTTTTGGTTCAGCATGAAGTCCGCCGCGGCCGGCCATTCCCTCGACGAACCATTGCCCGCCAGCGGCCGGAAGCGGCCCAGCTGCGCGAAATAGTCCTCCGTTCGGGCATAGGCCTCTTCCCGGGCGGCTTCATCGAACGCCTTGTCGGGCACACACCCGGGGATACGGGAACACAGGAACGCATAGTAAAGGCGCGACATCGACCCGGAGCGCGCCACATCCAGAAACGCCGCAATCGGTTGATCCGCCGTTTGGTTGTAGGCATGGACCTTTTCGACGTACCCCAGCAGGTCTTGCTCGGTCATGCCCTCTTCGCGGATCTCGATCCCCAGCCGGCCGGCCACGGCTTTGTTATACCAGGCCGTGTAGAAAAATCCTTCGATATAGGGCCCCGAAAAAAACCCGGCGGTGTAGGCGTGGGTGCCATCGCCTTGCACCAGGAACTCTTTCTGGGTCTTCTCGAAACCGGGAACCGCGGAAAAATCGACCAGATGCTTGCGCCCCCAATCCCAATCGTCCAACTGGTCGGCCACCATGCCGTAAATCAGCGAATCCAGCCATACGACATCCCATTCAAGGTTGCCCGTGCGGATCATTTCCACCAGATAATTCGCGGCGGCAGCCTGCGACTTCTGGGGAAGCACATCGGCGGAAAAGCGGAAATCAATCGCGAGTTCGGGGTGGAGAAAACGGAACTCGTCGAGCACCTCGCAAACCAAGGTTTCGCGGGCGCCTTCGCCCTTCCAGTGCCCCATCCAACGGAGCCTTCCAGACGGGTCGGGCCGGGCCGCCGCCGGGGAAGCGCAGATGCACCCCCACAGCAAAAGCCGCAGGCACGCCCCCGCAACGCCCTGCCCAATCCCTCTGCCCGTAAAGTCTGTTCCAAACATTAATCCCACCTTTAGAGTTGCAACAAAATCAGACCACGAAGGGACATGCAATCTCTTTTAGGGCCGAGGGCGCGTTTATTCCCGGGACCGCATTTCGGCCCACCCCTTGTATTCGGAGCAGAAGGCCGAAAGGTGCTCGGCGGTCAGCTGGTCCGGGGACCAAGGGACGTCGGCGGCGATATGCCTCCACGCCTCGGCAAGCACGTAGACAAAGGCCGTTTCGCACCCGATGCCCACTTCGATCCGGTCGTATTCCTCGCCCTCGAATGCATCCAGGAAGCGGAACTCCCGTTCCGTCAAATTTAGATAGAGCATGCCTTCGACGGCATCCCCGCTTGAGGGAACCACCACGGGGTAGTGCTGGTCGACGACCCGGAGCCGCTGGTAGCCTTCGAGGATTGCCGGGGTTCCCTCCAGCCGCCGCCCCGCGACCGACTGCAGCACCTCCGGCCACATCAATGTTCCGTATGCAAATAGGTTCATGTCGATATTTTCCGTGTCATTCGTGGGTTGAGTGGTTAACACTATTCCGCATGCGAGGAAAAGAAATCCAGCCAGAATATTGGGGTTATGAACTGCCCGGCGGCTTCGAAGCCCTGGCCGGTAAAACCGATGCCGACAACGATCTGCTCAGCCTGCAGGTCGCCCGCCCCAACGATCTCTGGTTCCACGTGCGCGGTCTTCCCGGCAGCCACGTCGTCCTTCGCCACCCCGCCGGCGAAAGGCCCGACACCGCCACCATTAAACAAGCCGCCGCCATCGCCGCCTGGCACTCCAAGGCCCGCAACGCCGGAACCGTCCCCGTCAACTACACCGAGGCCAAGCACGTCGGCAAACCGCGCGGCGCCAAACCCGGATCCGTCACCATCAAGCGCGAAAAAACCGTCAAGGTCCGCCCCGGACTTCCCGGCGCTTAATCGAAATCCGGCGAACGCCATTTTGCGATTTGTATCGCTCGGCCAAAGTTCGTAAGGTTCAGCATAGAAGGAGTTGTTGCCGTCCGACGTTCGGCCGTCAACCCTTCGCCCCCAAAACTGACCCAGGAGAAAAAAATGGAAAAACTGACGATTGTAGCCAACATCGAAGCCACCGCAGACCAGATCGAAACCGTGAAAGCGGAACTGCTGAAGCTGGTTGAAAAGACGCACGCCGAAGACGAGGGCTGCATCCTTTACACCCTGCACCAGGACAACGAAAACCCGGCACAGTTCGTGGTCTTCGAAAACTGGTAATCCAAAGCGCTGCTGCAGCAGCATCTCGACTCGGCGCATTTCAAGGCCTGCATGGCCGCATTGGACGGCGCGCTGGCCGGCTTCTCCGTCAACGAAATGACACAGATCGGATAACGAAAGCGCGGGCGGGAACCCAGCCTGCAGCCTGGCCAATAAGCCATTTTTAAGAGGAACCAATCATGATACTCAAACCAGGCGAGAAGATTCATCTCATGGTCCGGCGAAATTTCGACGGAGATCTTCGCCGACATTTCGTTGGCGAGATTATCGAGGCAACTGAAATGCTGGCGCGTGTTGAAGGGTATGTCTACGTTTTGGACACCGCAACCAATCAGTATCTCCGCCGGGCAGACAAACGCATTCGCATTGTCGCCCTAACGGATGCCAACAACATCATCAATGTCCTGCCGGCCAACGCCAACCTCGATGAAGTTAAATATGCCGTATCCGCAGACAGCAGGCGTATTTTCACCGACGGCAAGACGTTCTGCATGGACGTGAACGAATTTGGACTAAATCAATAAACACGAGGGGCTTGGGGCAAGGCGGGGAAGATCACGATCGATCCGCAGAAGCGCCCCCCCTTAAAGTCCCGGTCAAACATCGCGAAACAAAATACGGCGCAGTTCGTGGTCTTCGAAAACCGTCCATCCAAAGAGCGGCATCTCGACTCGGCGCAGTTCAAGGCCTGCATGGCTGAATTGGACGGCGCGCTGGCCAGCTTCTCCGTCAACGAAATGACACAGATCGGATAAACCGGGAAACGGATTTGAGCCACGGAACAACACCTGGCAAACCGCCGACCAATTATAGATGCGGCACTAAAATAATGGGAGTATTAGCCACGAGAGAGCACAGAGAGAACAAAGCACTATTTCTTTGTCTCTGCGTCCTTTGCGCTCTCTTGTGGCCAAGATTTCCATTAGCAGGGAGTCTCAATGGTTAGATGCCGGTGCAATAATTGCCAGTACCGGGCATGTATCCCCCAATCCTCTGGGCCGCCGACTCTTTCCGAGTTGGTCCGTGGCCCCTTTCCCGAATTCAGGATTACGGGCTGTCGGCCACCAACTCCACCAGAATCAGCACCATGCCATGGGCCTGCGATACCGGAAGGACGATTGAATCGGCCGGGCCCAGAACCGTCCCAATCTCTTCGGCGAACGGTTCGCCGAGTGCGGGTGCAAGCATGACCCGATAGCGGCGTTTTTCGAGGGACGGCGCCCAGCTGACCTGTAGACTTCCCTCCAGATCCACGATTTGCGTGATGTGGAAAAAGGAGGCTTTGTTCGTGGGCGTTGAGCCGGCGACATATTCCTCCCAGGCCTCGAAGCCGTCGCCGTCGGTATCGTTGGTCACGGCGACCGCGAAGTTGTTCGTCCACCCATATTCCGCCAGCCACACTTCCGGCACCGGCACCGGCGCATTCGTGAACAGGTTTTGCGCAAACTCGGCCCGGATTTCCAGATTGGCCCTCACGCCGGATAGCGTCAGGCTTTCAACCGCCCCCACCGAAAACCCGTTGGTTGTGACGTCCGCAATGTGATGCCACCGGTCCGGCGCGATCTCGAAATAAAACGAATTCGATCCGGGAGCCGCATACTGCAAGCCGGAAGGCGTAATGGTCCCGTGCGGGCCGGCAAAGGCAATCACCGTCCACTGCGGCGGCGCCTCGGACAAGGCCACCTCCATGCGGAACATGCCGGTCGCCGCCGATGCCAAATCCGGCACCGGCATAGGCGCCGGAGCTGTAGGTTCCGGCGCCGCCGCGGAATCCGCCCGGGCCCGGCTCGGCATGAACCGGTGCGGTTTGATGGCTCTGGCCGTTTAGATTCAGCGAGCCATCGATGGTGACATCGCCGGAGACCAACCAGACCACCGGCGCGCGGCTCGGGTGGTTGGCGAACGTCAAAGTGGCCCCGTTGGAAACGACCACGCTGGAGTATTTGAACACGACCGCCCACTTGTTCGAATCGTAGACCCCGTTTCCGGCGCCGGCATCGTCCCACTCCCCGGTGGTTGCCAGCGACAGGTCGATCACCGTATTTTCGGTAATCAGCAATGCGCCGTCCGAGCCGTCTGCGCCCGGCACCGTGATCGCCGCCTTCGCAACACTGCACAGCAACAGCATTAGAACCATTCCGCTGATATTTAACGTCCGGCTTTTCATCGTACCTCTCCTTGTTAATGCCTGCCCGACCTCGATTCGAGCTCGCTTCTTTCAAAGACCAAAGAACAACTGCTGCATCCGGAACCCCCGCGTTTCACCGCCGCCGAAGCAACTGGCGTTTTTATAAATTTTATTTTTCCGCGCGGCATGAACAAACTCTTTTCCGTTTATTATGCGTTAGGTTATAACCTTGTTCATCTATATGGTTTTGGGAACCCGGCGCTCCTGGCGGCGGCGGAATCAACGGGAACGATTTGGAGAAAAAGAAACATGAAAAAACCCTTGGCGACGCCCTTCACGTTTTATACGTTCTTTTCACCCAAGACATGCGCATTGCAAGGCGCCGCACCCCGAAAGCACCTTGCGGGCGAGCTCGTTTCCTCATGCTGTTTCACCCGTTTCAATGGCGCGAGGGGTTGAGGGCAGCAGGAGGGATGAAACCCTGATCGGTCGATTAGTTAGATATCGGATCATCAATGAACACAACCGGACAACGCATGAAAAAGTATTTCAATCTCATTGGCGCCACATTGCTTTTCTATTGCTTAAATAGCGTATGCGCAGCCGCGGGGTTACTATCCTTCCCGCTTTCAGCGAACCAACGAGGGACGGTCACGTGTATGGAACATCCCTCCATCAGCTATGATATTTATCTGCCCCCGGCTTATTCGACCAACAGCACCCCGCTACCGATTCTTTACACATTCAATGCGAATGGGGGCGGCATGGTTCCAGCCTTCAAGAGCGTATGTTCCGCCCTGAATATCATTGTCGTCGGCGTTACCGGCCCCAAAAACAATGCAGGTTGGGACATTGTCTTGAAAGAATGCTATGCGGTGACCCGCGATATCCGTTGCCGAGTTCTTTTCGATCCGACTGCAGAATTCGCGACCGGCATGTCTGGCGGAGGGTTGGTCTCATACGGATACAGCCGGATTCGCGCCCAACATGTTGCTGGAATATTTTCGATGAGCGGGTGGATGGGGCGCTATCCAAACCGCTACTGTTCGATCGACCGCGTTCAGACCAATCTGTTGGTTGCGCGCTCGATCGGCCTTTCCGATAGCTCCTCATGGCCAATGTCTTACGACGCAAGCTACCTGAGTCAGTGGGACTCGGTGATCAACGATTTGTATTTTGATGGAGGGCATGTGGTTGCTCCCGATTCCGTGAAAACCACGGCGTTGTCATGGTTGATCAGTACGCGGACCCCGGCATCGCTCAATGAGCGCAGCACTGCGACGCAACAAGCTCAAGCTTGGCGCTTGGCCATTGCGGCCGGCCAAAGGGAAACGGTTGTGCGGGAGTGCGTGAATATCCTGATGAGTCGGCCCCGAAGCTGGTACGCTCATGAAGCGCAACTTGTGATGGATGACCTGATGGCGGACTACGATTCCTTCAGTTCTCTCTCGTTCGCCAATCTCGCCCAAGGAGATTTCGCGTCCGATTATTTTTATTTTTATGCCTTTGGGGCAGCTCTGAACGCGGATCTAACGAGATATCATTCGTGTCTCAAGGCCTTGACCGGCATCAGCGGGACCAATGGCGACCGCGCAGGGGATCTCTACGACCTGCTCGAACGCTTCGCATTTCCCAATCCCAAACTCCACGGCACGTCCGATCCCGATCAAATGTGCTTTTGGTTGATCAAGGACACGCCGGGGCTTACCTATACGCTGCAATCAAACGCAAACCTGCTGAGCAATGTCTGGGAAAGTGCAACAGCAACCAGCGAGGACGATTCGACCGCGTGGTCGGCCACGTGCGCGGTCCTTCCGGGAGCAAAATCCGCATTCTATCGGATCGGATCCATTGCAGAGCCGGCCACCTCTTCGCCCTGGCCGGAGCAGTAGCAGAAACGGCCTCGGCTCTTAAACCAGCCGCTTAGGCGCCGGTTCCTCGCCGGCGCTACGTCAATGAAGCGGCGAGTTTTCGACCCAACGCATAGGCGTCGCGCATCACCGGTTCCTGCTCGCGAACTTTTGCTTTGTCAAAGACGCCGAACACCGCCAGTTCCCCGACGATCTCATAGCCCAGCGCTTCGAGCGGACGCTTCATCGCGTCTAACGTAAAGCCCATATCCTCGACCGACTCCTGTTCGCAGATGGCGACCACGACGGCTTTTCTGTCTTGATTGCTCAACTGGCTGGACCAGCTGCGGGGGCGGTCGTTTTCAAAATTATAAAAGCAATACAGGCGGTCGATGAATGCCTTCATCCAGGCGGTGATATTATAGTTGTGCGTGGGCGACACCAGGACCAGCCCTTTGGCCGCCTGCAGCTCCGGATAGAGCAGCGACATGCCATCCATCATGCCCGTGCAAATTTTGGACTTCCGGCACTTTTCACATCCGATGCAGCCCGAAAACGCGAAATCCGTCAGATTCCACCCATCCGCCGGAAGCGCTTCATCTTTAACGCCCGACACGATTTTTTTGAGTACCAGATCCGAGTTGCCGTTTTTTCTCGGGCTGCCACTGAAGCCGATGACTCTATTTTCCAACGCGACGTTGGATACGTCTGTTAATGCCGATCCCATACTCGCATTCCTCTCCTGATAAAGACCCGTCCAGCCCTGCGCGATTGTCGAAAGCCGCCACTCACAGCGACGCCACGACCTCGCAAACCGCCCGGCAAAGCTTCGCCAGCTCAGGTTGGGAAATAATAAACGGCGGCATTAGATAGACCCGCGTGCCAAACGGACGAACCCACACCCCGCGGTCGACGAACTGTTTCTGGATCGCGGCCATCTCCACCGGCTCGGTCAGCTCCACCACGCCGATGGCACCGAGGCAGCGCACCTCTTTCACCCCGGGCAATCCCTGGCAAGGTTTCAGGCCCTCCATCAGTTGTCTCTCAATCGAGGCGACGGCGGATGGCCAGTCGGATTTGAGCAGCAGATCGATGCTGGCATTGGCGACGGCGCAGGCGAGCGGGTTGCCCATAAACGTCGGCCCATGCATGAAAACGCCCGGATGGCCGTTGCTGATTCCATCGGCCACCCGGTCGGTCGCCAGCGTGGCGGCAAAGCTCATATATCCGCCGGTAATGGCTTTGCCCAGACACATGATGTCCGGCGCAACCGCCGCATGCTCGCAGGCGAACAGCTTGCCGGTGCGGCCGAAGCCGGTCGCGATTTCGTCGGCAATCAACAGCACGTCATACTGATCGCACAGCGCCCGCACGCCTTTGAGGTAGTCCGGCGAATAAAACCACATGCCGCCGGCACCCTGTACGACCGGCTCCAGAATGACGGCGGCCAGCTCGTCGCGATGCCGCCGAACGATGGCGGCCAGCGATTCGAGGTCGGCCGCATCCCACGGGGCATCGAACGCCGTTTTGGGCTGGTCGGCAAAATAGTGTACAGGCAGGCTGCCTTTAAAAACATGGTGCATGCCAGTGACCGGATCGCAGACGGACATCGCGTTCCAGGTGTCGCCGTGATAGCCGGAACGGATCGTGGCGAATTTGGTTTTGGCCGGGGCCTGCGATGCCCAGAACTGCATGGCCATCTTCATGGCCACTTCCACCGCCACCGACCCCGAATCGCAGAAAAAGACCTTCTGAAGCGCCGCCGGGGTTAGTTCGACGAGTTTGCGCGCCAGCTCCACCGCCGGTTGGTGCGTCAGCCCGCCGAACATCACGTGCGACATCTTTTTCAGCTGCGCTTCCGCCGCGGCGTTGAGCGCCGGATGGTTATAGCCATGAACCGCCGCCCACCACGAGGACATGCCATCCACCAGCTCCCGCCCGTCCTTCAAATAGATCGAGCAGCCCGCCGCGCGCTCGACCGGATAAACCGGCAACGGATGCGTGGTGGAGGTATACGGATGCCAGATATGCTGCCGGTCGTAGTCGATGAGCTCGTTCAAATTCATAAGCCAAAACCAGACCACAGCCCCCCTGTTCAGGCAATACAAAACGGGAATTCCTTCGGTTTTTCCATAAAAAATCGAAATCATCCCTTGAGCGACACGCTCGCATCCGCTCTACTGCACCCCGCGTGAAAATACTGCGCACTTCGACATCAAAATAAAGCAACTGCGTTGCAAAGCACCCTGACGGACCGATGAGTCCGACTCATTGCGGTGGTTAGACGGACCTCCAACCGAACGTTCGCATCTTCTGATTGACATCAAACATTTCTGTCCTGATTTCGTGTTTGCCTTGCAGTTGCATAACCTTAACAGAACAGGAGACCCGTTTTGCGATTACGCACCACTGCTGACCCAAAAACCATTTCCACACTTTTACTATTAGGTGCGCTCAGCGCATCGGCAACCATCCCGGTTCATGACATCATCAACGATGCGACCGGTGTAGACCTCGGCACCTTGACCGTCGGCGGATGCATCCGCGCGAATTATGTCTACGGAAGCGACTACGGCGATTCGGCCGGCCCGTCGCGCGGCGACAACGGCGGCAACATGGAGCTGGATGTCTTCCGCATCAACGTCGACTGGCAGAAAGACGACTGGGTCGCCAAGAGCGAGTACCGCTGGTACAACGGGTACAGTTTCTTTCACACCGCTTGGCTGGGCTATAACTTCGACGCGGAGTCGCAGCTGCAGGCCGGCATCAACCGCGTGCCTTTCGGGGTTGGGGCCTATGGCCCTTCCCAGAGCTGGTTCTTCGATATGCACTATTATGTGGGCCTCTCCGACGACATGGATCTGGGGGTGAAGTACAGCCGCTCCATGGGCGACCTTAAATTTGATCTGGCCTATTACCTGATGCCCGAGCCGAACGGAAACGGCGCAACCGAGGATAGCGCACGCTATTCGTACGACATCGTGGACGACGGCTCCGTAAACGGCCGCTACAAAGAACGCAACCAGTTCAATGGCCGCGTGACCTATGCCGTTCTGCCGGATTCCGTCCCGACCGAGATCGGTGCTTCGGTACAGGTTGGACTGCTGGAGGCCAACAGCTCTTCGGCGGCCGATGACACCTGGGGATATGCGGCTTCCGTCCATAGTTCCTCCACCTACGGCGCCTGGAACCTGATGTTGCAACTGACGCACTACGACTATGGTGCGGATTTCAATGATCCGGCGGCGTCGGACGATCTAATAACCCTGGGGGCCTTCGATTATGCCGCCCCGGTTGCGACGGCCGGCACGATTCCCTCGGCGTCGCTGGGCTACACCTGGAACATTGAGCGCTACGACTGGATTAATTCGATCACCTTTTTCGGGGAAGCCAGTGCCATCCTCAAAGAGGGCCAGGACAATGCCGGCGCCGAGTTGAACGACAGCTTCATGAACACGATCGGCGCCGCCATCTCGATGGGCGGATGGTACACCTACATCGAATACGGCCACGCCAACGGCAACTATTTCGTTGGACCGGGCGGCGATTTCGGCGCGAATACCGCCGACGAATGGCAAGGCCGTTTCAACGTCAATCTCGGCTACTACTTCTAAGTGGACCACCAACGGCAGACGGGAGGGCTGCTCCTTCGGTCTGCCGCTCAACGGAGAAACCAATGAGCGTTATTGAAGTCAGAAACCTGTTCAAGGTATTTGGAAACGACCCCAAACGGGTCTTCCCTTTAATCGAAAAAGGGGCAAAAAAGGATGAAATCCTAAAGAAAACCGGCTGTGCCATCGGGATCAACAACGCCTCCTTCAGCATTGAAAAGAAAGAGATCTTTGTGCTGATGGGCCTGTCCGGCAGCGGGAAATCAACCGTGATCCGCTGTCTGAACCGCCTGATCCGCCCGACGCGCGGCGAGATCCTGATCGACGGCCAGGACATCATGAAAATGAACAAGGAGGAGTTGTTGCAGGTCCGCCGCAACACCCTCTCGATGGTGTTTCAGCATTTCGGGCTTTTGCCGCACCGTTCCATCATCAAAAACGTGGAATACGGATTGGAAGTCGCCGGCATTCCGGCGGAGGAGCGCCGTAAAAAAGCGCAGGAGGCGTTGGAGCTGGTGGGGTTGAAGGGGTACGAAAACAGTATGCCGAACGAACTCAGCGGCGGCATGCAGCAACGGGTCGGCCTGGCCCGCGCCCTGGCCAACGATCCGGAAGTGTTGCTGATGGATGAGGCCTTCAGTGCGCTCGACCCGCTCATCCGCACCCAAATGCAGGATGAGTTGCAGGAACTGCAGGCGCGCATGCATAAAACCATCGTGTTCATCACGCACGATCTCGACGAAGCCCTGAAGCTCGGCGACCGGATTGCCATCATGAAAGACGGCGAAATCGCCCAAATCGGAACCCCCGAGGAAATCCTCACCAATCCGGCGGACGATTATGTGAAACGGTTTGTGATGAACGTGGACCGGAGCAAGGTGATTACCGCCTCGGCCCTGATGCGCAAAGTCGACGTGATCACCGTCCCGAAAGACGGCCCGCACGTCGCGGTGCGCCTGATGGAAAAGAAAGGCCTTTCGAGTGTCTTTGCGGTCGACGGCGAGCGCCGCTTAGCCGGCATGGTGACGATCGATGATGCCGTCAAGCTGGAGCGCGGCAAGAAGAAAGACCTGACGCCGGCCCTGACGACGGACATTTATGTTACCGGGCCGGACACGCCGATCGCGGATCTGTTGGGAACCGCCATGACGGCCAACTATGCGATCGCCATCCAGGACGAGAACGGACGGCTCATGGGGCAGCTGGACCGGGCAACCATCCTGGCCGAAATGTATGACGACGAAGAGGAAGCCATGACCCCGCTGGATGAAATCCTCGAAAACAATGAAGAAGCCGAAATGGAGCGTGAGGCATGAGCATCCCTAAAATCCCCGTCGGGCAACTCTTTGAAAAAATCATCAACTGGCTGACCGACAACGCGGAAGTCTTCTTCGATGCGATTTCCAACTCGGTTACCGCCATACTGACCGGACTTGAGTTCGTGCTTTTGTTGCCGCATCCGGTGCTGATGATCGCCATCATGGCCGCGCTGGCCTGGTGGCTGGCGTCGCGCAACATCGCCATATTCAGTGCGATCGGCTTGTTTTTGATTTACAACATGGGCTACTGGACGCAGACCATGGAAACCCTGGCCCTGGTTCTGGCGGCCGTGCTGATCTCGCTTGCGCTCGGCATCCCGATGGGAATCTGGGCCGCCAAGAAAGACATGGCCGAGCGGATCATCCGCCCGGTTCTGGACGTGATGCAGACCCTGCCGGCATTTGTTTACCTGATTCCTGCGGTGCTGTTTTTCAAACTCGGGCCAGTGCCGGGCGTGATCGCGACGATGATCTTTTCCCTGCCGCCGGTGGTGCGCCTGACCTGCCTTGGCATCCGCCAGGTCCCCGAAGAGATCCGCGAAGCGGCAATCTCGTTCGGCTCCAACCCGCGCCAGCTGCTGCTTAAAGCGGAATTGCCGGTCGCCCTGCCCTCCATTATGGCCGGGGTAAACCAAACCATCATGCTGGCGCTCTCGATGGTCGTCATCTCCGGCATGATCGGTGCCGGCGGTCTCGGAAACGAAGTCCTCAAAGGCATCACCCAGCTCAAAATCGATCTGGGCTTCGAAGCCGGCATATCCATCGTGATTCTGGCGATCTACCTCGACCGCGTAACGCAACACTTCGGTCAAAAATAATTGAATTAACAACGGAGAATTATAATGAAAACGAACTATGCAACGACCGGAATTCTGGCCGCCGCCACCGCGGCGCTGACCGGATGCAACCCGCAAGCAACGAACAACGCCAAAGAAGCCAAACTGGTTTATCCGAACTGGGCGGAAAGCGTGGCCTACACCCATCTGGCGAAAGTCGTTCTGGAGGAACAAATGGGCTATGACGTGGAAATCACCGCCGCCGACATTGCACCGGCCTACACCGCCGTTGCCCAGGGCGGGCAGGATGCCTTCATGGAATGCTGGCCGGCGCTGCACAAGGATTATCTGGACCGCTTCAGCGGCGATCTCAAAAGCCTCGGCAATGTCTACGAAGGCACCGAAGTCGGACTCGCCGTCCCGAGCTATGTCACCATCGACACCATCGCCGAGCTGCAGGCCAACGCGGCCAAATTCGGCGGCAAGATTACCGGGGTCGATGCCGGCGCCGGCATGATGAAGAAGATTGATGACGAGCTGATCCCGGCGTACGGGCTGACCGAAATCAAGTTGCTGGCCTCCAGCGGACCCGCCATGACTGCGGCGCTCTCCGACGCCATTAAACACAAAGAATGGATCGTCGTTACCGCTTGGAAACCCCATTGGATGTTCGGTCGCTGGGATCTCAAGTTCCTCAAACAGGATGCCGACAAACCGATGTGGAAAAGCGGCAACATCGAGATTATCGGGCGCGTAGATCTCGAGGAAGACAAGCCGGAGCTGGCTCAGTTCCTCAAAAACTTCTACCTGACCGATCCGCAGCTCTCCGACCTGATGGTGAAAATCAAAGACTCCGACGACGATACGCTCGACGTCGCCCGCCAGTGGATGCTCGACAACGCAAGCGTGGTTGAACAATGGATTCCCGCAGCGATGTAAGCTGCCCGATTCATCCTCAAGAAACCCGGCCACCGCGCCGGGTTTTTTTGTGCCCCGACCCTGCAACGGAGCATGAAGCGTGCGGGTATTCCTTCGCCGAGTTCGACAGGAGCCCCCCGCCCGGCTTGGCCGGGATGTCCTTTCCGATTCAATAACGGGAGTTCCCACGCCCTCCCGGAGCGCTCCCCTCGGCTTTCTTCCATTCCCCCCTTGACATTGGTTCGGCCACGAACTATCAATGGGCCCCATGACAACAAAACCGCACATTAATGGAATTATGGCGCAGATCGGGCGAATCCGGGAACGCGCCGCCTTGTTCATTGAACGCGAACTGCAGAACGAAGAGATCCACGGCATTCTGTCGGCGCATGGCATCATCTTCTTTTATCTGTTTCAACAGCAGCAGCCGGTTCCCATGAAAGAGATCGTCGAAAAAACCGGCCGCGTTAAATCCACCGTCACCGGCATGATCAATACGCTCGAACAGCATGGTTATGTAGAAAAAAAACAGTCGCCTGAAGACAGACGCGTGATCCTCGTCCAGCTCACGGAGAAAGGCCGGTCCATCCGCCCCGCATTCGAAAACATTTCGACCCGACTGCTGGAAAAAATTTTCGGCGACATGCCGGACGGCGACCGCGAAACCCTCGTTCAGTTGCTCTCACAGGTCGGCATGAATTTGGGTTTATCATAGGAATCAGCTTTTTTTAAACCAAAGGTTCGGCCACGAACTTTTAACAATGCAGGAGAAAAAAATGAAAAAGATCGCAGCAATACTCGCAGGCAGTCTGGCGGCTGCAACCGCATTTTCCGCACCGGAAGCGCAGTTCTCAACCGACCCGTTCGATAACTTCACCCTGCACACCTACGCCTCGTTCGATCCCATGGCCGATGTGTCGTTTATCGTGGAAAGCAAAAGCAAACTGGTCGTTATCGAGCCCCAGGCCTTTGAGGGCAAGGTGGAAGAGTTCACGGCCTACACCAAAACGCTTGGCAAGCCGATCGAAAAGGTACTGGTCTCCTTCCACGCCGCAGGGCTGAAAGTTTACGAAAACGAACACAAGGTCATCACCAAGCCGATGGC
>NZ_JBFJYW010000012.1:0-24318 GCF_041622395.1 Pontiella sp.
ACAAAACTTCCCGGCCTGGGTGCAGGGAATCGACTTTTCCGGCCTGAACAAATAGAGCCGGGGTCCGTTCGGACAACCGGTGCCGGGGTGGCCCCCCGGCGGCGGTTGTTTCCCAGTTATGTTGGCCTTAATCCAACGCCGAGAAAGATATTTTTTTGCTCCCTATTCCTAACGCCGGGTTAAGTTGAATCAGGATCAGTAAGTCGGAGGTAGGTGCAGGAATAGAAGGGTTATCTGGTTGGTTACTTGGCAAGGTGCCGTGAGTTTCTGTTTGGGATGAACGATCAATTCATGAATCGGGGTGGGGGTGAAGGAGATGGGGCTGTCGGAACATTCAAAATTGAGCGTCGGCGCGATTGCGTTAACCGTAGGTTTGGTGGCAGTCTGGCTATGGGTTGGAGCTTGGCGCATGCACGCTGCACATATCCTCCAGACGGCAATCGTTGAGACGGAACTTGTTCTTCCTGAATTCGAGTCGGTCGAGCAGGGGAGCGTGTCTGGGGCGGAGACTTTTCCGCCTCGCGAAGTTGCTCCATGGTCAGTTGAGGTGGAACCCACAGACCTTGTCGTTGAGACGAATTCGACCGATAGATTGGCATCGAAGGAGGAGTTGAGTGCCATTTTGCCGGAGTGGATGCTGGAGCAGGGAGAACTGTTTCATGAAACACGGGAGGTATTCGGTCACCGGATAAGTCGGTGCCGGGGGCGCTACGGTTGGCCGAACGGAAGTTCGGTGGAGGTGGAGCTCTCCGATGCGGGGCCTCTGGCCAGCGCGACGGTCATGATGGCGCTTGGGTTCAATTTGGCTCAGACCAACCGGATCGATCTGACCGGATATACTCTTTCTGACGATGAGGCCGGAAAACTGATAAACCAAGAGTATGATTTCGCAGATCGTTCCGGCTCTTTTCAAATCATAGTGGAAGGGCGCTATTTGGTTGAGATTAAGCTCCAGAACCTTCCTGCCGAATCCTTTCGTCATGTGGCCGATCACCAGCTTTCGCTGGATCAACTACATGATATGATGGTGCGTTAACGGTCATTTGCGCAATTCTAATAAGCTTCATTGCGGCCACTCCGTGCCGAACGCGTTGATTTCGAGCTCGAAATAGTCGTGCGTATCGCCGTCGGGATCGAGGAACACCTCGAAATCGTTGTCCCAATAGATCGTGGCGTCGCGCTCGGTTTTGGTGGCCCAGATGTGGGGTTCGGGCAGTTCGCCGGCGAGGTAGAGGTTTTCGTCGTCCCACAGCATCTTCATGCGCGTGGGGTAGCAGGGTTGTTTTTCGAACTCGGCGCCGCGGATGTCGACGAAGGCCGCGCTCCACGGCGCGTTCGCCCACTCTTCGCCGTCGATCTCGCCGTCGATGCGAATGGGGCTCGGACTCTTGTAGGCGACGTAGCGCGGCGGATCGAGTTTGTAGCCGGGGTCCTGCGCATGGGCCGACGACAGCGCCAGCAGGGCCATGAATTGGGGCAGACGCGCGTTCATGATTATCCCGCGCTGATGATGCGGATGGCGTCGAGGCGCAGGCGGGCGGCGGCCAGGGCTTTGTCGAGCTTCGTGATGGCCTTGCGCGCGTGTTTGAGCTCTTCGTCTCGAATGTTGTCGTTGACCTGTTTGAGATATTCCAGCCGCTTGTAGTCTTTCCCCAGGGTTTCCAGCATGTCTTTGCGCGCGTCGGCAATGGTTGATTCGGCGGCTTGCTCGGCGAGCGGGCGGGTGGCTTCGATCATGGCGGGAATCATCTGCGTACGGATTGCTTCGTGCTCCAGCAACTTCCAGGGATCGGCGTCTTTCAGGTTTTCCGCCACCGGGCGGGGGTTCGGAATGCCGGCATGGTCGACCGTGATGCTGACCGGGGTGGGGGGCAGGAAGCGGTCGGCGTTGAGTCCGGGCGGGGCCACCGTTTCCAGCACGTAGAGGGCCTGGAGTTGCAGCGGCGCTTGCAGCGTCGGGTCCACCGCCATCGCGCAGCTGCCGCGCTCGGAGCCGAGAATCAGTTCGTTGGCCCCGGTCACCATCGGGTGGTCCCAGCTCATCAGCGTGGTGTCGGGGCGGATCAAGGCTTCGTCGCGGTTGAAGGTGATCCGGATGCCCTCGGCCTTCAGCGGGAACCAGTCGTCGAACATCTGGTCGGGGCGGATATGGTAGGAGGTCGCATCGAGCGGCTCGGCATGGATGCCGTAGCGTTCGAAAATCTGCAGCAGATAGTTTTTCAGATCCGCCGACTCTTCGCAGCTCGCGATTTGCCGCGCGACGTCGTTGCCGATGTCCGGGCGGAACGAAGAGAGCTCCAGCAGGCGGTCGCGCCCGGCGACGATCTGCTTGCGGAGTGCCGAGTAGAACGCCTTGGTTTCGGCGATCACCTTGTTGGTGACGTTGCCGAGCTGCGCCTCGAAGCGCTCCAGCAATTCGAAACCGCCGACGACGGGCTCGGCAAAGGCGTTGAGCCCTTCGTGCAGCCAGCGCACCACGTGTTCTTCTTCGGTTCCCTTCAGGTAGGGCACGTGGATGTGCACGTCGCCGCGCTGGCCGATCCGGTCGAGGCGGCCGATGCGCTGCTCCAGCAGTTCCGGGTCGCGCGGCAGGTCGATCAGGACGAGGTGCGAGGCAACCTGGAAATTGCGGCCCTCGCCGCCCATCTCCGAAACCACCATCACGCGCGCGCCTTCCGGTTCGGCGAACCAGGCCGCCTGGCGGTCGCATTTGACCAGCTTCATCTGTTCGTGGAAATGGGCCACGTCCACGCCCGAGCGGGTGCGGATGGCGTCGACGATCACCGAGACCTCGAAGCGCGTACGGCCAATGACCAGCACCTTTTCCTTCGGGTGGTTGCGCAGGAAGGTGAGCAGCCAGTCCAAGCGGGGGTCTTCGATGCCCAGCGTGTCGGCGCCTTCGGGCAGCACCAGCGGGATGGGATCGGGAATGCGTTTGGGGAACCCGGTCATGTTGCGGCGCGTGTTGCGGAAAATGACGCGGCCGGGCCCGTGGCGGTCGAGCGCCTCGGCCCGTTCCTGCTCGCTCATCGACTCCAGCCGCGCGCCGATGTCGGCGGCGACTTCGGCGTAGCGGTCGTGTTCGGCGCGGTAGGTTTCGAAGTCGGGATAGCGCTGGGGATCGAGCAAACGCAGGCGCGCAAAGTGGCTTTCGAGCCCCATCTGTTCGGGGCTGGCCGTGAGCAGCAGCAGGCGCGGCACGCTCTTGGCGAGGCGTTCGACCACGTCGTATTCCGGGCTGGTGCGTTCCGGCGACCAATGCAGATGGTGCGCTTCGTCGACGATCAGCAAATCCCAGTCGCAGGCGATCGCCTGGGCGGCGCGCTCCGGGTTTTCCGAAAGGAACTCGGTGCTGGCGAGTACGAGCTGGTCGTCGTGGAAGGGATTGATTTCCGGTTCGATGGCTTCGAGGGCCTGGCAGCGCTCCTCGTTGAAGATGCTGAACGAAAGGTTGAAGCGGCGCAGCAGTTCGACGAACCATTGGTGGACGAGGGCATGCGGAACGAGAATCAGGACGCGCCCAACCAAGCCGCACGCCATCAGCCGATGCAGGATCAGGCACGCTTCGATGGTTTTGCCCAGTCCCACTTCGTCGGCCAGCAGCACGCGCGGCAGCGGACGGGAGCTGACCTCCTGCGCGATGTAGAGCTGGTGCGGAAGCAGATCGACGCGCCCGCCGAGCAGGCCGCGTACGTTGAGCCGCCCATAGCGGTGGCGCGCGTTCAGCGCCGCCACGCGCAGATCGAACTGCGCATTTTCATCCACGTGGCCGGCCAGCAGGCGGGCTTCCGGGCGATCGAAGCTCGAGGTGTCGCACAAATCGCTTTCGTTGAGCGTGGCGCCGTCGGCCGCCTGGTAGACGATCACGCCGTCCTCTTCGATGATCGATTCCACGATCAGCCGGACGTTTTCTTGCGACGCCACTTCGTCGCCCTGCGCAAAGCGCACGCGTTTTAGCGGGGCGTTTTTGAGGGCGTAGTGCCGCATTTCGTTGGCGGCCTGGTAAAACACCTGCACGGCTCGGTTCGTTACGTCCACCACCAGCCCCAGCCCGAGTTCGGGTTCGGTTTCGCTGATCCATCGTTGTCCTGGAAAGTAAATTTGCATAGCGGCGCACCCTACGGAATTGGTGTGGTCGCGCCAAGAGCAGAGCGATTGATATTTCGCGGAAGCGAATCGCCACGGGCCGGAGTGGTTCCAAGGAACCATGTCCGCCGAGCGAGGGCGCGCGGGTTTTTTGGTGCAGAAACCATTCGGTTCCAAGGGCCGATCCTGTTATAGAAACCCGCTCTTTTAGTTTTCGGGAAGGATTTTGGATTATGATCGCCACTTCGAATATCACGATGCGCTTCGGCAAAGACGCCCTGTTTGAGGACGTCTCGGTTAAGTTTACGCCGGGCAACCGCTATGGCCTGATCGGAGCGAACGGCTCCGGCAAATCGACGTTCATGAAAATCCTGACCGGGCAGCAGCAACAGAGCGAAGGCACGGTGGCGATCGGCAACGACTGCACGCTCGGCTATCTGCGGCAGGACCACTCCGCCTTCGACGAATTTTCGATCATCGATACGGTTTATCAGGGGAATCCCGGCCTGTGGAAGATCCACTGCGAGCGGGAATATCTCTATAACAAGGACGAGCTGACCGACGAAGAGAACGATCGCTGCGGCCACATCGAGGATGAATTCGGCGAGGCGGGCGGCTATACGATGGAGGCGGAGGCGGCCACGCTTCTCGTGGGTCTCGGCTTTACGGAAGATCTATTCAATCAGAACATGACGGTGTTGCAGGGCGGCTTCAAGCTGCGCGTTCTGCTGGCGCAGGTGCTGTTCGGCAATCCGGACATCCTGCTGCTGGACGAACCGACCAACCACCTGGACATGGAATCGATCGAATGGCTGGTGGAATTGCTGAAGCGCTACAACGGGACGCTGATTACCATTTCGCACGACCGCTATTTCCTGAACCAGGTCTGCACCCATATCGCGGACTTGGACTACCATGCCATCCGCATGTTCCCCGGCAACTACGACGATTTCACCATCGCCGCCCTCGATGCCCGCGAGCTGCAGGAAAAGGCGAACAAGAAGGTTGAGCAACAGGCCAACGACCTCAAGGCGTTCATTTCGCGCTTCAGCTCCAATGCGTCGAAAGCCAAGCAGGCAACGTCGCGCAAGAAGCAGCTCGAAAAGCTGGAAATCACCAAAATCAAGCCCAGCAGCCGCGTGTCGCCCTTTATCCGGTTCGCGCCGAAAAAACGGCTGGGCGACAAGGTGATTAAAGCGAAGCATATTTCCAAAACCTACGACGAGGTGTTGTTCAAGGATTTCACCTGCACCATCGGCCCGGAAGAGCGCATTGCCATCATCGGCAAAAACGGCATCGGCAAGACCACCTTGCTGAACATCCTTTGCGGCCGGTTGAAGAGCGATACCGGAAAAATCGTGTTCGGCGAAACGGTGGAGATCGGCATGTTCCCGCAGGACGCCTCCCGCCTGCTGGATCCGAAGGTCAGCGCCTTGGAATGGCTGGGTCGTTTCGGGAACGGGGAATATAACGAGGTGGAGCTGCGTTCCTTCATGGGGCGGATGCTGTTCCGCGGCGAAGACGTCCTGAAAAAGGTCGGCGTGTTGAGCGGCGGCGAAAAGGCGCGCCTGATCATTTCCAAAATGACGATGGAGGGCGGCAACGTCCTGGCGCTCGACGAGCCGACCAACCACCTGGACCTGGAATCGATCGAGGCGCTCAACTTTGGGTTGTCGCTCTTCCCGAATACGCTGCTGTTTGTCTCCCACGACCACCGCTTCATCTCCTCGCTCGCCACCCGCATCTTCGAGGTGACCGAAAACGGCATCATCGATTATCCCGGAACGCTCGAGGATTACGAAGCCATGAAGCGCAGCCGGAAATAGATCCGCAGCATGAATCCGCCTTTTCAATGTCCGCTGCGTTGTCCGGTTTGCGGTGCGCCGCTGATTCCGGGCGAAAAAATGTACGGTTGCGCCCAGGGCCATCCGTTCAACGTTGCGAAGGAAGGCTACATCAATCTGCTGCTGAGCCATCAGCGCAAATCCAGAAACCCCGGCGACGATGTGGATATGGTGCTGGCCCGCCGCCGTTTCTTCGATTCCGGTGCGTACGATCCGCTATCCGAGCAGCTTTGCGGCCTATCCGTCTTTAACCCGCCGGGGCCGCTCGCGGTCTTGGACTGCGGGTGCGGGGAAGGGCACCTGCTCGGCGCGCTGAGCGAAGCGCGCGACGGATTCTTTCTGGGGGCCGACATCTCGAAAAAGGCGGTCCAGATCGCCTCCAAAAGACATCGGCAGGCGACGTGGATCGTCGCCAACGGCATGCGGCAACTGCCGGTGGCCGATGCCTCCATGGATGTGATCCTCAGCATACTGGCGCCGCGCAACCTGGCGGAGTTCGGCCGGATCCTCAAGCCGGACGGCGCTTTGCTCGTCGGCGTGCCCGGCCCCAACCATCTGATCGAACTGCGCCGGCAACTGCAGTTCAGCTCCGGCGATTTCAAGGATAAGGCCGACGAAGCCGCCGCCAAGTGCGCCCCGCTGTTTTGCGAGGCCAACCGGGAAGTCCTGACCTACCAGACCCTCCTGGGCCGGGAGCAAATTGCCGACCTCATCCAAATGACCCCCCTCTTCTGGCGCTCCGGCCCCGAAGCCAAAGCGGCGGTCATGCAGCTCGAGCAGCTTGAAATCACCGTCAGCTTCACCCTCCTGACCCTGATTCGCTGATCCGCCCAGCTGCGGCGCGGGCGGCGGCCGCGGCAGGGGGCGTCGCGGCGGGCATTGAACCGGGCACGTTTTTGGTTGCGCCCGCGAATCTAAAAGCTACCATTGCCCGCTTTAACCGCGAGAAAGAACCATGGCAGTCGTACCCGATAGGCAAACATTTTTGGAAAAGGCGAAGCAGGGGAATCTGGTTCCGGTCTGGAAGGAAGTCCTGGCCGACCAGGAGACGCCCGTCTCCGCCTATAAACGCGTGCGCAAGTTTTTGCGCGAGCGCGACGATGCATCGCACACCTACCTGCTGGAATCGGTGGAAGGCGGCGAAAACATCGGCCGCTACTCGTTCATCGGCGGAACGCCGCGCACGATCATCCGCGCCTGGGGCCGCCGCGTCGAAATTTCCACCAACGGCAACGCGCCCGAGGTGTTCGAGGACATCGACCCGCTCGAAGCGCTGAAGGCGCACATGAAGCAGTTTGCCCCCGTGGTGGACGACCCTTCGTTGCCGCGCTTCATCGGCGGGGCCGTCGGCTTCATGGGCTACGACATGGTCTCGCAGTTCGAGCCGCGCGTCCCGGTGATCGGCAACGACGAGATCGGCAATCCGGACATGGTTTTCATGGTGACCGACGGGCTGATTGTTTTCGACCGGGTCAACCACAAACTCAAGATTGTCGCCAACGCGCATATCGGCGGTGATCCGGAGGCGGCCTACGACCAGGCGCTGGCCCAGATCGACGAGCTGACCCAGGCGCTGCAAACGTCCGTCTCCCGCGTGCTGATCGATACGCACAACGAGGTCGAACCGCTCGAACCGCAATCCAACACCACCAAAGAAGAGTTCCTCAACATGGTCGAAAAGACCAAGGAATACATCCGCTCCGGCGATGTGATCCAGACGGTGGTCTCCCAGCGCTTCGAGGTCGAAAACGAGGCCGACTCGCTCGATGTCTACCGCGCGCTGCGCGCCATCAATCCCTCGCCCTACATGTATTGCCTGGACATGGGCGAGAGCGCGATCGTCGGCACCTCGCCCGAAATTTTGGTCCGTTGCGAAGACCGCAAGGTGGAGGTCCGCCCGATCGCCGGAACGCGCCCGCGCGGCGCCACGCCGGCCGAGGATCTGGCGCTGGAAAAGGATCTGCTGGCCGACCCCAAGGAGCGCGCCGAGCACATTATGCTGGTCGATCTGGGCCGCAACGATATTGGCCGGGTCTGCGAATTCAACTCCGTCGAAGTGCCGGACCTGATGGTCATCGAACGCTACAGCCACGTGATGCACATTGTTTCCGACGTCACCGGCAAACTTTCCGCCGGCCACGACGAATACGACGTGGTGCGCGCCTGTTTCCCGGCGGGCACCGTCAGCGGCGCGCCGAAGATCCGCGCGATGGAAATCATCGCCGAGCTCGAAAAGAGCAAGCGCGGTCCCTATGCCGGGGCGGTGGGGTATTTCAACTACAACGGCAACTTCGATGCCGCGATCACGATCCGCACCGTAATCCTCGACAAAAACAAAGCCTATGTGCAGGCCGGGGCCGGGATTGTCGCCGATTCCGATCCGCTCAGCGAATACGAAGAAACCCGCAACAAGGCGCGCGGCATGATGAAGGCGCTGGCCCTCGCCAAGCACTACCACGCCGCACGAAAGGGAGATTAAGCCTCTCGCAAAGACGCCAAGACGCCAAGAGATGAGTGAGAATGAAATAGCTCGGGTTGTTGTTGATGCCGCATTCCAGATCCATAAGGAAACCGGTCCCGGATTGTTGGAACGTGTTTATGAAATAGTTCTAATGGATGAGTTGGTAAGAAGGGGACTGTTCGTTCAGCGACAGGTTGCGGTTCCGATCTGTTATAAAGGGCGGGTTTTGGATGAGGGATTCCGGGCGGATTTAGTCATTAATGATTTAGTTATTGTTGAGCTAAAATCCATTGAGTTGATAAAGGACGTTCACAAGAAGCAGTTGCTGACCTACTTGAAGCTTTCTAGGAAAAAACTAGGTTTATTGATTAATTTTGGAGAATCCCTGATTAAACATGGCATAACACGGGTCGTGAATGGCCTTTAACCTTGGCGCCTTTGCGTCTTTGCGAGAGATAGCATGATTTTAGTAATAGATAACTACGATTCCTTTACCTACAACCTCGTGCAGTATCTGGGCGAGCTGGGGGCGGAGATGCGGGTGTTCCGCAACGACGAAATCACCGTCGACGAGGCGGTGGCGCTCAAGCCCGAGAAGGTGCTGGTCAGCCCGGGCCCGTGCACGCCGAAAGAGGCGGGCATCTCGTGCGACATCATCCGCGAGTTCGGTCCGCGCCTGCCGCTGTTCGGCGTTTGCCTTGGCCACCAGTCGATCGGCGATGTCTATGGCGGAAACGTCGTCCGCGCCGCGCGTCTGATGCACGGCAAGACCTCGCCGATGATCCACGATGGCAAGAGCGTCTTCAAGGGGCTGCCGAGTCCGTTCGTCGCCACGCGCTACCATTCGCTGATCATCGAACGCGAAACCCTGCCGGATTGCCTGGAGATCACCGCCTGGACCGCCGAGGGCGAAATCATGGGCGTGCAACACAAGGAGCATCCGGTCCACGGCGTGCAGTTCCATCCCGAATCGATCCTGACGACCGAAGGCAAAAAACTGTTGCAGAACTTTTTGGATCTGTAGGGAAGGGCGAGTCGTTCGCCAAAGGTGGCGCCGCGGCACCGTCGCGAAGAAACGAATATTGCTGTTTTCCATGCCCTTGGTGCCGGAAGCGTATGCGACTTTCCGGCGATGTCCGACCCCGAGGTTTTTGGGCCTGGAGGGCGTGGTCGGCAACGAATCAATGGCGGTTGCGTTTTTGCTCGGGAAATGCAAGCTTCATTGCGTTTCCGGGAGCGGAAAGCGGGGCGAAAAACCCGAAGAAACAGTGCTTTACATGGGGGGGGGCGATACGTATAGTCCCGCTCTTACTTTTTGAGAGAAATATATAAACTAGGAGTCCACACAGATGGATCAAGCAGTAAAAGCTGAAGTTAAAAACGAATTCAAGCGCAGCGAGCAGGATACTGGTTCCGTTGAGGTTCAGGTTGCTCTTCTCACCTCGCGCATCAAGGAATTGACGGAACATCTTAAAATTCACTCGAAGGATCACAGCTCGCGTCGCGGCCTCATTATGATGGTCAACAAACGCCGCAAGCTGTTGAGCTACCTGCAGAAGAAAAACGACGCGCGTTACAAAGAGCTGATCGGAAAGCTCGGCCTGCGCAGATAATCGTATTTCGGATGTTCTACAATCCGTGTTCGTTCGCAAGCCCTTTATTCCTAAAGGGCTTGCGTCGTTTCTAAAAAGAGCTGCCCGGGATGGGTAGCGGAAGCATGGGGGAATGGAGTAGGGGAAGAATCGGGACCGCCGGAATCCGGCCAGGTCGCCACTTGAACCCGCAACCATCCATTCGTCCGGACCTCCAATAAACCGCCATCCAGCGGATGGCCAAAACAGGAAAGGTGCGCTCTTCAGAACATAGCAAGGGCGCAATTATTAGTATGAAGGGTACAACCAAAGTTGAATTCGAAGTCGGTGGCAAGACCATGACCTTCGAAACCGGCCTGCTCGCAAGGCAAGCCGACGGCGCCGTTACTTGCGGCATTGGGGAAAACATTGTTTTCTCGGCAGTCACCTCGGCCAAAGAAGCGCGCGAAGGATGCGATTTCTTCCCGCTTCAGGTCGAATATCGTGAAAAATTCTATGCCGCCGGACGTTTTCCGGGCGGCTACATCAAGCGCGAGGCGCGTCCTTCCGAGAAGGAAATCCTCACGATGCGCGTTACCGACCGTCCGATCCGGACCCTGTTCCCGGACAACTTCCACCGCGAAGTGCAGATCAACAACATGCTGGTCAGCTGCGACAAGACGCTCGATACCGACGTGCTGAGCGTGAACGCGGCTTCCGCCGCGCTGACCCTGACCGACCTGCCGTTCGACGGCCCGATCGGCGCCGTCCGCATCGTCCGCAACGACGGCAAATGGATCATCAACCCGAACCACGAGCAACTGGCCGCCAGCGATCTCGACCTGACCTACTGCGGATCCCGCGACAAGGTCATGATGATCGAAGGTTCCGCCCAGGAAATTCCGGAAGCCGATTTCATCGAAGCGATGAAGACCGCGCACGCCGAAGTCGTCAAGATCATCGACGGCCAGCTGGAGCTCCGCAAGGTGCTCGGCATGCCGGAGAAGGTTTACGCGCCGGAGCCGAAAGACACCACGCTGCTGGACAAGGCCCGCGAACTCGTGGGCGAAAAGTTCAAGGAACTGATGAAGATCGGCGGCAAGCTGGAGCGTCAGGACGCGGTTACCGCGCTGAAGGCCGAGCTGAAGCCGCAGATGGAAGCACTGTTCCCGGAAATGACCGAGGACCAATACTTCCACGCGTTCCACGACCTCGAAGTGGAAACCGTTCGCAAGAACGTTACCGAAGGCGGTACCCGCATCGGCGGCCGCGGCATGCTTGAAATCCGCGACCTCGACTGCCAGGTCGGCGTACTTCCGCAACTGCACGGCTCGGCCATATTCGGCCGCGGCGAAACGCAGACCCTCTGCACCGTCACCCTCGGAACCACCAAGGAATCGCAGCGCTTCGATGCCGTTACCGGCGGAGTGGACGAAAAGAACTTTATCCTGCACTACAACTTCCCGCCCTACTCGGTTGGCGAGGTTGGCCGTCTGGGAATGACCGGTCGCCGTGAAATCGGCCATGGTAACCTGGCCGAGCGCTCCATTGCTCCGGTCATGCCGAAAGACTTCCCCTACACGGTGCGTGTCGTTTCGGAAGTGATGGGCTCCAACGGCTCCTCCTCCATGGGCTCCGCCTGCGGCGGCTGCCTGGCGCTGATGGATGCGGGCGTTCCGCTGACGGCCCCGGTTGCCGGGATCTCCGTTGGTCTTTTCACCGACGAAAAGGGCGCTTCCGTTGAAGTGATCGACATCCTCGGCATCGAAGACCATTGCGGCGACATGGACTTCAAGGTGGTCGGTACCCGCAAGGGCATCACCGGATTCCAGGTGGACCTGAAGGTCCACGGCATGAACTGGGACCAGGTTGAAGAAGCCTTCGAAATTGCCCGCAAGGGACGTTGCGACATTCTCGACCACATGGAAGCCGTCATTGCGACCCCGCGTGCCGAGCTGGCCGCAACCGCACCGCGCATCACCACCGTGAAGATCGATCCCGAGAAGATCGGTGCCCTGATTGGACCGGGCGGCAAGCATATCCGCGCCATCACCGATAGCACGGGGGCCCAGATCGACATTCAGGAAGACGGAACGGTCAACATCTTCGCCGTCGATGCCGTCGCCATGGAATCCGCCATTCGCGAAGTGAATGCCCTGACCGCCGAGATCGAAATCGGTCGGACCTACGACGGCAAGGTAATTGCCGTGAAGGACTTCGGCGCATTTGTCGAGTGTATGCCGGGCAAGGAAGGTCTTGTTCACATTTCCGAAATGGCCAACGAGCGCATCGATTCCGTCGATTCGATCTGCAAGCCGGGCGATGCGATGCGCGTGAAGTGCATCGACATCGACAACCAGGGCCGTGTACGCCTCAGCCGCAAAGCCGCGCTGAACGACGCAGCCGCAGAATAAGTTCCAATCCCATTGGAACTGCGAAAGGCGTCCCTTGCGGGGCGCCTTTTTCGTTATCGATCAGGAGGTCGGCGCTCCCGGGGCGGTCACGGCCGTTACAAAATTTTCGTTGAACCGTTGCAGCGCGTGTTTTTGCAAGACCGTTTGCCGCAGGGCGTCGAGTTGGTCGGCCGGGGCGGTGCGGGCGGCGGAAAAGGCGCTGGCCAAGGAGGTGGCATTTTCGGGGGCGAACGTCCATTCCGGGGGGAGAATATCCTGCATGCCGTCGCGGTTGGAGCCGATGACGGGGATGCTGCGGGCGAGGGCCTCGAGCATGACGAGCGGAACGCCTTCGTAGCGCGAGGGGATGGCGAGCAGGTCGATCCGGTTGTAGACGGCTTCCATGTCGTCCTGCCAGGGCCAGAGCGCAATTCGGTCCTCGCCGGCAATCAATGCGCGGAGCCGGGCTTCGTCGGGGCCGCTGCCGACGAAGAGCAGGCGGCAATCGTTGAAGGCGGGGTTTGCCAGGAAGGTGCGCGCCATGAAGTCCTGCTGCTTTTGGTTGAACTCGATCCGGCCAACCAAGCCGATGGTCTGGATGCTGGATACTTGATGCTTGGGGCTAGGCGGCGCCGGGATGCCGTTGGGGACGATGGCGATGGGTTGGGTGCAGCCGCGATCGAGCAGAATCCGCTTCATGCTTTCGGAGAGGGTGATGAAGCGGTCGGGGGCGTTGACCCATTTCTTGTTCAGGCCGTCGCGGAGCGCGCCGAGCTTTGCGCCCATCGTTGCCCTGCGGTGTGGCAGGGCCAGATAGCTGACGCATTCGATGCCCGCTTTGCGCGCGGCGCGGATTCCGGCGGTGGATTGTGCGATGTCGCCTTGGATGCAGAGGACTAAGTCGGGGGGGGGCGCAGGCATTCTTGCCTGTGCTGGGCAGACCGGAATGTCTGCCCCACGTAGCTGGGCCGCCAGCCGGTGGTTGGCGGGATTGAGCATGCATTCGATTTCGAGCGCAGGCTCGGCGGCCAGCGCCGCAATCCCGCGGCAGGCCATCACCTGATGGCCGCCGAAGTCGGGATTGTCGTCGTAAACGAGGATCTTCACATTCTAGAAGCCGGGGATCGGGGAGAAGCCCATGTTGGTGTTGGCTTGCGGCGGGACGAGTTTTTTGAACTCCTCGGTGTTGCGAACCGGGTCGAAGCGTTTGTCGCTGCGGATGCGGTTGCGGACGGTTTCGCCGCCGATATCGATGGCTTTTTTGATCGAGACATACATTTCGCCGCGTTTGTTGAGGACCATCTGCAAACCGGCGAGGTTGAGCCAGCCGTTGGGGTCTTTGGGCTGGACGGCGGTGTATTTTTTCAGCGCGAGTTCGACGGTTTGGTATTTGTGCTGTTCCGCCATGAACTGGGCCAGCGCCATCAGCTCTTCGGGTTTGAGCTTGTTGCTGGCGATGACCTGCCGGGCGAGGGCTTCGCCGCTGTGCGCCATGCCGGAGCTAAACTGGATCAGGATCAGATCCCGCACGTCGCCGAACTCGAAGGTGTTGGCTTTGAAGTCGGCCTGGACCTTTTTCTCGAGCGCCTGGCGCCGGAGGGTCATCTCCTTCATTCTCTTGAGGCCATTGCGGAATTCCTCGCCCTTTTCGTTGTTCGGATCCTTTTCGAGAAAGTCGTCGAACAGGGCGATGGCTTCGTCGAAGCGGCCTTGCTTGGCGATGAGGTCGGCCAGCCGGAAGTTGGCCTCGGGACTGAGGTCGTAGAGGTCGACGGCCTGGCGGAAGGCGGCCTCGGACTCCTTGACCCGGCCGCGTGCCGCGTAGAGCCCGGCGAGGGCGCTGCGCAATTTGGAGAACGATTTGCGGGCGACGATGTCGCGGATGAATTTTTCATCGTTGAGCAGGCGGTTGCAATACCAGTTCCAGAACGCGGTGTCGTTCTTGATCATTTCGGGGGTGAGCTGGGTCGGCTTGTTGTTGATCTTCATGATCAGGCCGTGCGGCGTGAGGTAGGGATACATCCACGGCAAGACGTAGCTCTCCTCGACGTAGAAGGAGCGCAGCGGCGGCTTGCCGTCCTTGCCGATCGGCGGATCGGAGTGGACGACGGCCGCGCCGACGGGGCGGGTGGCTTCGTCGGTTTTGGTTTCGGTGCGGTATTGGTTGTGGTCGAAGATCATTTTGCTGAGGAAGCCGTTGATCTGCATGACGCCGGCCACGCCCTGGACCTGCACCTTGCCGTCTTCGGTCTTCACGTCGGCGCCGGCCTGAATGGTTCCGTTCTGGATGCCTTGGATGTACAATTGGAAGGCTTGGTTCGAATCGAGGGGCGAGGGGATCCAGATCTGGTCGCCGTAGAGGTCGCGCATGACGTTCATGTAGGTGTTGTCGGCCAGCGCGTTTTGGGTGATGAGGTAGACGTCCGGGCGCACATGGGCGGAGTAGATCATGTAGGTCGGGACGAAGCGGCCGGGGTCGGTGCCGCCGAAGAAGATGGCGTTGGTGCCCATGGGCTCGGGGTAGTCCTTGCAGGGATAGGCCGCCCACTGCTTTTCGAACTCCTCGTCGTCCGGATACCAGTAGCGCATGTCTTCCTTGATGCCCTTGACGCCTTCGAGCTGCCAGTTGCCGAACTGCCATCCGAAATCGTGGCCGTTCTGTTCGGCACCGCCGACAACCTTGATCTGGGACTCGTTGGTTTTGTTTTTATGGATGAGGGAAAACGGCAGCAGCAGCACGAGCACGACGCCGCCGACCTTGGTGATCGGGTTGTTTTTGGCGAGCGTTTCGAGCCACGCCATGAGGAACAGGATGCCGTAGCCCAGCCAGATGACGAAGATGGCGTGCGACTGGATGTATTGCACGCGGGCGATGAAAAGGGTTTGGATGTCGGTCTTCGGGTTCTGCAGGATCATGAAGATGATGCCGACCGAGAGGAAGGCGACCAGGGTGGTGACCAGCCAGCCGATGTTTTTCTTGCCGGTTTTCCAGCCGAAGGCGAGCGGGATCGCGGCGAGGATGGCGATCGGCCACATGAACTGCGAGCGCAGGTCCATGAGGTAGGTGCCGATCTGCTGGAGGAAGCGCGGCGTGAAGACGTGGGCGAGCTTGACGCGTTCGTATTGGCCGCGGGTGATGGCATGCATGAAGCCCTGCCAGGTGCGCGGGTAGCCCCAGTTGATCGGCGGGTTTTGGTCGGACGAAAGCGGCATGTAGAGGTAGAAGCCGAGGCCGATGAACATGACCAGGAAGGTGGGGCCGACGATCTTGCCCTTCGGCAGCACGAAGGTGGCGATGATCGGGACGAGCAGCGCGTAGAGGGTCCAGATCCAGAAGCCGGCCTCCTCGGGGCCGGAGACCCACATCCATTTGGCGTGTTCCGGCGAGGTGGCGGCCCATTTGTTGAAGCCCACCAGGAAAATGTACATGGAGCCCGTGATGATGAAGTCGCGCACCAGGAAGGGGTGGCGGATCAGCAGGCAGCAGACGATGCAGACGGCAATGCCGAGAATCTGGATGAAGAGGCTGCCGAAATAGATCCCGATCAGCGAGAGGATCAGGGCCGCAAAGGCCCCGAGGATGAAACCGAGATATTTACGCCCGAAGATCTCCAGTTCGTTGAAGAGCACCGCGACCGCGATGGCGAGTCCCATGAACATGAGGGTCTGGTGGTTGGTGATTCCGAGTCCGAAGGCGAAGGCGCAGAGCAGGAGCCATTTGGATTCTGCGGGCCGCGACATCCAGCGGTAGAGGAAGACGAGCACCAGCGACTGGAAGAAAATGTTGAAGGTATAAACCTCGGCAATCACCGCCTGCGACCACATGCCCTGGCCGAAGGCGAGCAACAGGCCGCCCGCAATGCCGGCAACGGCGCAGAAGAGGCTTTCGGTATCTTCGCCCAGCATGACCGATTCCTTCTTGAGGCTGCGGAGCAGGTCCATGCCGGAGCGGCTGATCAGCAGGGCCAGCGCCCCGCAGGCGGCGGCGCCGGCGAACGCCGAGAAAAAGTTCACGCCCCAGGCCGGGTTGGGATGGCCGTGGAACTTGACGCCATGGAAGATCCATTGGAAGAACCAGGTGAGCAGCGACCAGATCGGATAGCCGGGGGGATGGGGGACGCCCAGATAGTCCGAGGCCACGACCAGTTCGCCCGAGTCCTCCAGCCCCAAGGTGGGTTGCAGGGTCAGCGTGTAGACGATCAGGGAAATGGCAAAGGTTGCCCAGCAGGCGATCCAGTCGGATTTGCGGAAAAACTTATCTGTAGTCAAGGCGGTTGTCTCCATTTGCAAAATGAACAGACAGGATAGTTTAATCAGACTTCAGGTCAAGTGCGCACCCGCGTTTCCGTCAAGTTTGGCGCGGCCCCGGAAACGTGCGTCCGGCAAGGAATATACTCGCATTGGCGGCAGGTGCCGCATACTCTGTTCGGCATTTAGAATCACTTTATGGCAACGCGCACCTCCAGACTAACCGACTACCTTGAACGCAAGGGCGGGATTCACCTGCAATTCATCAAATATCTGTTTTGCGGCGGGATCACGTTCGTGGTGGATGTGGCGGCGTTTTTCATCATGGCCTGGCTGGTACTTCCGAGCCTGCGCGAGGGCGATCCGTTCGGGGTGCTGATCGGTCTGTTCGGCTGGAGCATCAAGGTGGTTCCGGAGGAGGTGCTGCTGCGCAACTACGTGGTCAACAAGGTGGTGGCGTTCCTGGTTTCGAACACGGCGGCCTATGTGACCAATGCCCTGTTTGTTTTTCAGGGCGGGCGGCACCGGCGCTTCAAGGAGGTCGGGCTGTTCTATCTGCTTTCAACGGTTTCGTTCGTGGTCTTCACCTATCTGAGCCGTATCTTGATCGAGCAGTGCGGTTGGCAGGTTTCGTGGAGCTATTTCTTTGTGTTCGGCTGCGCCATGGTGGCCAACTTCACCATGCGGAAAAAATTCGTTTTCAAGGGGTAATGGGTTGAACCGGAAGCTGGTCATGATAGTGGGGATTGCGGCCGTGGCCGTGGCCCTTTTGCTGGCCGCGCTCAATTTGCGGTACGGCAACCTGAACCAGGACGAGGGGTGGTATCTCTACGCGGCCAAGATGGTGCGCGACGGCAAGGCGCCCTATGCGGACTTTGCGTTCACCCAGGGGCCCGTTCTTCCCTATGTCTATGCCGCGCTGTACGGCGTGGTGGAACGCCTGGGCGTGGCCGGCGGCCGCTTGCTCACGACGGGATTCGGCCTGCTGGCCGCGCTGTTCGCCGCCGCAACCGCATGGCGCGCGGCGGATCGGCACCGGGCCGCCGCCGGCATCGCCGCCTTTCTGCTGGTGGGCTGCAACGTCTACCAGAGCTATTTCACCACCGTGGTCAAAACCTACGCCCTTTGCTCGTTTTTTCTGATGGCCGGGTTGTTTTCGCTCGGCTTCAGGCATGCGGCGGCCGCCGTTGCCGGCGGGGTGTTGCTGGCCTTGGCCGCCGGAACGCGGCTTTCGGCCGGCATCGTGTTGCCGATCGCCGGGATCTGGCTGATCTTCCGGCGCGAGCGCCGGCTCGACTGGCTCTGGTTCGGCCTGGGGGGCGGGGCGGTGCTGCTCGCGGTCTACCTGCCTTCGTTTGTTTCGGCCTTCGAGCAAACCCGTTTCGGGCTGCTCCAGTACCACGCCGGGCGCGATCCCGGCGGGCTGGCCCAGCTGCTGGTTTTCAAGGCGGGATTCGTTTCGCGTTTTGTCCAGGCCTATTTCCTGTTCACGGCCCTTGCGCTTTCGGTCCTCTGTTTTTCGGCGCGGGAGAGCTTTCGCAATCCCTTCGCCGTGTTGTTGTGGCTTTGCGGGGCGGGCATTAGCCTGGTCCATCTCTCCGCCGCATTTCCGTACGACGACTACCAAACCATCGCCTATCCCATTCTCGCCGCCGCAGGGGTTGCAAGCCTGTTGCCGAGGCTCCCGGAGCGGTGGTTGTCGCCGGGGTTGGCGTTGCTGTTGCTGGTTTCCGTGGCCGGCGCGTTTTCGTCGCCCGTCAACATGGACTGGTTCGTCCGCGGGCGCGACCGTATCTGGTGGCGGTTCAAGGAGCAGAGCGATCTGCAGCACCTGCGCGCGGCCGCGGACATCGTTCGCCAAAGCACAGCGGGAAACGGCGAGCTGCTCACCCAGGACACCTATTTGGCCGTCGAGGCGGGGGTCTCGGTTCCATCCGGCATGGAGCTGGGGCCCTTTTGCTACTATCCCGAGATGCCGCGCGAGCAGGCCGAAAAGCTCCATTTGCTCAACCGCGAGATGCTCGTTGAACTCCTGCGGCAATCCGCTGCGCCGATGGCCGCCTTCAGCGGCTATGGCCTCGCCATCGAGTCGCCCGCCATTGCGCCGGTTGCGGAGGCCGATGCCGTCCTGTTCAACCACGCGGTGCAGGCCCGCTACGAAAAAATCGCCGCGATGCCGCATTTTGGCCAGGGGCATACGACCCTCGACCTCTACCAATTGAAGGATTCCGAGTGAAGTTGTCCATCGTCATCCCGGCCCATAACGAAGAGCACCGTCTGGCTCCGACGCTGGAATCGTACGCCGCTTTTTTCCAGCAGCGCTATGCGAATGATTTCGAGATCATCGTGGTGGTGAACCACAGTTCCGACCGGACCGAGGCGTTGGCCAAGTCGATTGCGGAGCGCTTGCCGGGGATCGCCGTGGTCAACGAGCCGCGGCGGGTTGGAAAGGGCGGGGCGGTCGAGATGGGGTTCCGCATGGCGAAAGGCGAGCGGGTCGGGTTCGTCGACGCCGACGGCGCCACTTCGGCCGTCGAATTCCACAAGCTGGTGGAGGGCATCGGCGATGCGGGCTGCGCAATCGGGTCGCGCTGGATCAAGGGCGCGGAGGTCAACCCGCGCCAGCCGTTGATGCGGCGGATGGCCTCGCGGGTGTTGAACAAGCTCTTCGTCCACGCGTTGTTCGGGCTGAAGGTGTACGACAGCCAATGCGGGGCCAAGCTGTTCCGTGCCGAAGTACTGGAAAAACTGCTGCCCGTGGCGTCCGAGCCGGGGTGGGCGTTCGATATTGAATTGTTGTGCCGCGTTCAGCGGTTGGGCTATGGTATTCGTGAGCTCCCCATCAAGTGGCACCATGTGCCGGGAAACCCAACCACGTTTCTCGTGATGGGCCTTCAAATGCTCGCCTCGGTCTGGCGGGTTCGATGGGCGCTATTGCGCAAGGGGAAATAGATTTCATATGAAAAGCGACAAGATTAAGTTTTTGCTGTGCCTCCTTTTTTTAGTGGTTCTCGCCGCCGTTACCTTTCGGTGCGTTTGGCCCGCCGACCACGTCTTTCAAGCTTCGGATCTGAACATAGGACGCTTGGCTTTTAAGAAAAACTATATGCCCGAATCCCTGACAGGTTTTTTCACGGCCAATCAAGTGATGGGGAGCGGGGGGTCGCAGTTTATTCTATTTACGGTTTTGATGTCCCTGATGCCGCTGGAAACATTCGCCAACACCTTCTACGGCTTGATGCTTGTGCTGGGGTCTATTTCTACGGTTTGGTTTTTGCGTCTATGGGGACGAAGTTGGATGGCTTCGGTGTTCGGCGCACTGATTGCATTTTGGGTGAATTCCATCATGCTTGCTCCAAGTGGACATGCCTACAAGCTGGAGGTGTTGGTCTTTTCCGTGTTGAGCTTGTGTTTGGTTGAAAAGGCTGTTCGGTCTCGGTCGGTAAGGCATTCTTCCGGTTTTTCCATGCTGGCCGGGCTTTCGATTGGGATCATGATGATCGAGCAACAGGATGTTGCTTTATTGGCCGGTTTGTTCATTGGGCCCTACGCGATCTTTCGTCTGATTCAGCGGCATGGCCGGCATGCTTTTCGATGGGTTTCCATGCTGGTTCCGATCGCCGTGGTATCCATTTTGTTGTCGGGAAGCACATTGCTAGGTTCCTACAAGCACAACATTGTCGGCGCAGCTTCCTTGCAAAAAGGGAAAGGCGCTGGTGGTGGCGACCAGAAGTGGAACTACATTACCCAGTGGAGCATGGTTCCGGGCGAGTGGCCGGATCTGATTGCGCCCGGTTGGGCGGGGTGGAGCACCGGGAATCCCGAAGGGCCATACTGGGGAAAGATCGGTCAATCGGCCGAGTGGGAAAGCACGAAGCAGGGCTTTCAGAATTTTAAACTCGATAGCATCTACCTGGGTATTACTCCATTCCTGCTGGCTGCGTTTGGCGTTTGGGCTGCCATTCGCATAAGAAAAGACGAGGAAGGAAAAGTCATCTTGTTCTGGAGCATTGCCGGGCTGGTCGGCTTTATTTTGGCGTTTGGTAAATACAGCCTACTCTACAAGTTGTTTTTCCAGTTGCCGCTTGTCAGCAATATTCGTGCACCGATCAAACTGCTCGATAACTTTCAAATCTGTTTGGCCATTGTCGCCGCTTTCGGCCTCGACCGCTTGCTGGTGGATGGCAAGGCCGCTAAGTCCGCCAAGGTACTTTGGATTGCCTGTTCGGCCTGCTTTGGACTGATGCTTTTGGCGGGATTGAAGTTGCTGGCCTTCCCGAATTCCCTTCGAGCGGAATTCACGGCGATGGGCTATGAACGTTATGTTGATGTGATTCTGACAAACATGGCCAATGCCTGGTTTCATGCGGCCGCCTTGGTCCTGATTTGCGGGGCTTTGGTGTTCCTTGTATGGAAAGGCCTTGCAAAGGCGAAATGGGTGGTGGTGACGTTTATTGCGGTTTTGGCGGTCGATAGTCTGATGCTGACCTCGCACTATTTCAAGGCCGACGACATTTCAACGATTAAAAAAGGCAATGTGCTGGTTAACTACCTCAAGGATCATCAGGGCGATGAGCGCGCGTTTTTTGTCGACCAGAGCGGCATCTATAACCAATGGCTGGCTTCCGACGGGCCATACCACAAATTGAAACTGTTCAATATCTGGCAAATGCCGCGCATGCCGGTGGAATATAAGGAATACCTGGGCACGGTGGGACGCAACCAGATTCGTTTGTGGCAGCTTTCGGCGGTCAAGCATGTTGCCGCTCCCGCCCAGATCATGCAACAACTTGAGCAGAACCCGGAACTGGCCAAGCAGTTCAAGCCCGTCTTGAACTATAAGGTGCCGACAGCCCAAGGTATGCGTCCTGACGTATTACTGGAGTTTTTGGGTGGCATTCCGCGCTTTGCGCTGTTCCAAAACTGGGAAACGGTTCCGTTGGGAGAGCATTGCGACAAGTTGGTCGACCCGATCCATAATCCGCAAAATACGGTTCTCGTTGATTCCGCATGTGGGCTGGAGTCGAAGCTTGGGACGGTGGCATTCCAACCCGTCGCCGCCCGGACCACCAAACGCAAGGCTACGATTGAGATCGATGCTCCGAGTCTCTCCATCCTCCGCTTTTCCCAGCGCTACCAAGGCAATTGGAACGTGTTCGTCGATGGCGAGCCCGCCGACCTCCTCCGGTTGGACTACTTAAGTATGGGCGTGCAGGTTCCGGCGGGTAAACATACCGTAGAGTTCCATTGTCCCTCGGCGACATCGAAACGATTTTTCGTGGGGATGGTCTTTTTGATCTCGGTGGTTGGTGCGGTATGGCTTCTTGTGAAACGGAATGACGAGTCGACGGGAGAGTAGTTCCGAATGAAAAGGCGTATCATCGTTTTTTTTCCTTCATGGCGCTACTTCGGTCATTTCGCCCAACCTCTGTTCGAGTCCCTCGCGAAGGAATTCGAAATCGTTTTCTTCCACACGGAAAAGGCGATTTATGGATGGAACGACTGTCCGGATCTTTCGGGCAAAGGGATCGAGGCCGTTGATTTGGAGTCGCTCAAAACCTTTTCGATGGTCTCCGCGCTGAAGAAACTTCGCGCCGACTGCGTGGTCGTTTTCGATAAAGGGTGGGTGCAGGACCGCGCTTTGCTTCATGCTGCACGGCACCTTTGCATTCCTTCCCTGCATATCCAGCACGGAAGCATCGCTGTCCTTGAAGAGGTGAAGACGAAAAATTTTGTACAGCGGGCATGTTTGGAGTTCCTGAAAATCGTGCGGACATTCCGCCTTTACAACTCAACGGCGATGCAAATCGGTGTCGCGGCGTGGCTGAAATCCTTGCCGTTCCAGCTGAGGCTGCTCCTGAATCCAAATGATTATTATTACAACCACCGCCAGGAAACCGTTGCCGACCGTGCGTGTATTATCGGAGAGCGCGACCGGAAGTTTTTTGTTGAGAAGGAAGGGTATCGCGACGAACAACTCATCCCAATGGGGGCATTGCAGTTCGAGAGAGCCTATTCGATGGCGCCGCGGGAGCCGCTCGAGCGGCTGCTCCTCATTTCCCAGCCGTTGTTCGAAGACCATGTGCTGGAAGGCGGATTGGAAGCAAAGAAAAGGCATGTCCACGAGATCATCGAGGCCTCGCCGTTGCCGGTGGCAATCAAACCCCATCCGCGGGAAAACGCCCAATGGTACCGCGATAACTTCGACGATTCGGAACTCTTCCTCTACCCTCCGGAAACCGACATCAACGACGCTATTCTCGACTGTAGCCATGTCGTCGGCTATTTCTCCACGGCCCTCATCAATGCCCTGATCCTCCAACGTCCCATCGGAGTCATCCGTTGGGTAGATGACCATGCCTACGTGTTGAATCTTGACCAAGACGGCTTTGCGGTTGGGCTGGATTCGGCCGAGCAGTTGCCGTCTATTGTTAATGCCGGAGATAAATGCGGAGCAGGGCAATATGCCTACAATCGGAATGTGTTGGAGGTGTTGGTGGCGTCGTTTAACTCATTGCTGCATTAAAATCCGCCGCGTTTTGACAAGTGGTTTCAAGTAGGCGGACCTGTATCTGCTCGATTTGGTTTTCAATTATGCGGTGCGTGTCCAATGCGTTTAGGGCGGAATCGAGAAGGTTGTTCTTGAAGTCCGTATTGGTCATCTCCACGCCCCAATCCGATTGCCCGATGTCATCAAGGAACCAGCGGACTTTGTCGTGCGAGACCAGCGATATGATGGGAGTGCCGCAACCAAACGGCACCATCTGGGCGTGGCCGCGCATGCCGATGGCCAGCGAAACGTTCGAATAGGCTTCGACGACCTCGCGCGGGGGAACATAATAAAGCCGTCTCAGTTGGTAGGGAACGTTGGCCCGATCAAGATACGGGAGCATTTGCTCGTCGCCTTTGGCATGCGCATAATACATGACCGTCGCATGTTCGGATAATTCCTTTGCGGCGGTGGCCAACTGATGGAGGATGTTGTCTTTTCGTTTCCCCAAACGTAGGTCAATTCGGTCGAAGGCGCAGTTGAGTGCGATCATTGGTTGCGCGGGTTTCCCTGTGCAGATTTCCGGATAGAGCTGTTTGCAGATTGTTGTAGGGCAGGGCTGGAAACGAAGCTTGGGGTGCAATGATTCCGGGAGATAGCTTTTAATGGCTTCGATGCTCCCGGAGTTGCGCAATCCCATATAGACACACTTGTCCGCAAGCAGTTCCAGATGACGCCTAAATGCAGGCTTGAAATCCTTCTGCCCGCGAAAGCGGTTGTAGCCAACGGCGAACAACGCGATTGGAACCTTGATCTGTTCGAGCACCTGAACGGAGCAACTCCACTGCCAGCCGCTTAGGTTGTTGGGATTCGTGTCGCGCAGGAAAAGGCCGCCGCCTCCGATCAGCAATCCATCGAGTTGGTTGATCTCATTCAGGAGATTACGGTTTACCACTCGGTGCGCATGAATACCTTGCCAGTCATTTGCCGCATCGCCGTCTATCGCATCCCTTACCGTCCTTGGCAGAAGCGTATCGCCCGCATTGCCGTCGCTGTACATCGCCACATGGCCAATTCTCCTGCCTGTAATTGTTTTTTGGCCTGTGTGAACTTCGGGGACATCTTGATTGATTGTGCTCGGGGACAGGGTCAGCAACGCGCGTTGTTTTGCCCAATATGCTCGGTTTAGTAATTGCGAGATCATGTTCATTCCTGTTCGTCAACC
>NZ_JBFJYW010000013.1:0-23661 GCF_041622395.1 Pontiella sp.
CCGCTTATGCGATAGACAACATGTTCCTGTTGCTGGGGGCAATTCTCGTTCTCTTCATGCAGGCGGGTTTTGCCATGGTTGAGTCCGGATTCAACCAAGCGAAGAACACGGTGAACATCCTGTTCAAAAACCTGATGGATCTGTGTATCGGCATGATTTTGTATTTTGTCATCGGCTACGGCCTGATGTATCCGGGCGATGGAAACGGTTTCCTCGCCTTCGGTCAGTTCGGCATCGGTGGAATCGGTGCGGATGCGGCTGAAGCAGGGGCATTGGCTCCGCAGGTCGACTGGTTGTTCCAGGTGGCCTTTGCCGCCACGGCCGCCACGATTGTTTCGGGTGCGGTTGCCGGACGCCTCAAGTTCCATGCCTATCTGGTTTATAGCGCGGTTATCACCGCCTTCATCTATCCGATTTCCGGCTACTGGAAATGGGGCGGCGGCTGGCTCGACGGAATGGGCTTCTACGACTTCGCCGGTTCGCTCGTTGTGCATGCCGTCGGTGGTTTTGCCGCTCTGGCCGGTGCCATTGTTCTCGGTCCGCGTATCGGACGCTTCACGAAAGACGGAAAATCCAAAGCGATGCCGGGCCACAACCTGCCCATCGCCGCTCTGGGGGTTTTCATCCTGCTCATCGGTTGGTTTGGGTTCAACCCCGGTTCGCAGCTCGCGATCGTCGGTAAAGACAACACCGATGCCGTTATGCTCATCGCCGTCAACACCCTGCTCGCGGCCGGCGCCGGCGGCGTGCTCGCCATGCTCACCACCTGGATCATGCACAAGAAGCCGGACCTCACCATGGCGGCCAACGGCGTACTCGGCGGCTTGGTCGGTATCACGGCCAACTGCGACGGCGTTTCGAACGTCGAAGCCATCATCATCGGTGCGGTTGCGGGCGTTCTGGTCTGCCTCGGCGTCAAGTTGCTCGACAAGCTCAAAATCGACGACACGGTTGGTGCCTTCCCCGTGCATGGCCTCTGCGGCGTGTGGGGCGGTATCGCGGTTGCCCTGTTCGGTTCCTACGACGGATGCAGCTCCCAGGCGATCGGCGAATACGGCAACTGGGTGGCTCAGCTCACCGGTTCCATCGTAATTCCGATCTGGGCCTTCGTGACCATGTTCATCCTCTTCTCCATCCTCAAGGCCGTCGGCATGCTCCGCGTCAGCAAGGAAGAAGAACTCCGCGGACTGGACATCGGCGAGCACGGCGAAGAAGCCTACAACGGCTTCCAGATCTTCACCACCAACTAAGCTGAAAGGAGACGAACAATGAAACTCATTATCGCATACATACAGCCTGAACAGCTCAACGAGGTGAAGCAGAGCCTCTACGAAAAAGAAGTCTACAAGATGTCGGTGACCAATGCCATGGGCTGCGGCCAGCAGAAGGGCTACCACGAAACGTACCGCGGCGCTGACATCGAGGTGAACCTCCTGAAAAAGGTCCGCGTTGAGATCGCGGTGAACGACGAGTTCCTCGACACCACCATCGAAGCCATCATCGCCGGGGCCCGCACCGGGAATATCGGCGACGGCAAGATCTTCGTGCTCGACCTGCCGGACTGCATCCGCATCCGGACCGGCGAAAAGGGCCCCGAGGCCATCGGTTAACAACGAATTCAAGGAGGCCGGGTCCCAATCAATTTCCTTTCGCATCCTCGAGGGTGTTGAGCGGGTCCGGTCTCCGGTTTATCCAAACCAACAAGCAATCAGAGATAAGGAGAAATGAAAATGAAGAAAATTATTACGACAACGATCGCAGCCGGCCTGGTGGCCAGCGGAGCTTTTGCCGAAGTGGCGGTAACGATGGATCTGGTTTCGGCATACGTTTACCGCGGTGCCACGTTCCTTGACAAGCCGAGCTTCCAGCCGGGCGTTGAAGCCGCGGGCTTCGGCCTTGCCGAAGAGTATGGTTCCATTGCATTCGGTGCATGGGGCAGCTACGACCTGGATGGCGACAACTCGTCCACCTTCCAGGAAACCGACTGGTACGTTTCCTACGGCCTGCCGAGCATGGTTGACGGCCTGGACCTGAGCGTTGGTTATTGCGAATACTCCTATGGTTCCAACTCGGCCGATAAAGAACTGAGCTTCGGCGCGGGTTACGACCTGTCCGGCGTTGGCCTGGGGGTCACCCTTTATCAGGGTATCGGCAGCTCCTTGATCGGTATCGGTACGCAAACCTACCTCGAATTCACGGCGGGATACGGCTACGACTTCACCGAAGAACTCAGCGGTTCGATCGATGCATCCCTCGGCTGGTTGGACGAAGGCAACGCGGGCGACGAGTCCGGCTTCAACGACTATTCCGTCAGCGCAAGCCTCGGCTATGCCCTTTCCGAACTCTGGAGCGTTAGCGGCTTTGTTTCCTACATCGGTCAGATTGACGATGCCGTCCTTACGGATGATGAATATGATGTGAGCTTCGTCGGTGGTATCGGCGTTTCTTGCGAAATGTAAAAGCAGGTTTGGCCTGTTAAGGAAAGCGTCCCGTCCGGGGCGCTTTTTTTTGGCGACCAACCGCTGCCGGGTTCTTGAAAAACCGCAACGTCCGGCCGGCTGCGGTTAAAGAATTGACAAGGCAAAGCGGGTCGTGCTAACTCGTGTCAAACCTCGTGGAAGGCAAAACCAGAGGCGATCTCTGGCAGGATTGGGTCAGTAAATACAAGCAGAAGGAGATATCGATGAAGAAATGTATTATTGCAACCGTTGCGGCAGGACTCGTTACCGGCGGCGCGTTGGCCGGCGTCAGCACCACGTTCGATTTGGCATCCGCATATGTTTTCCGCGGCGTCACCTACAACGACGGTGCCGTTTTCCAGCCGGGAATCGAGGCCGCCGGGTTCATGTTGCCGGAAGAATACGGTTCCATTGCGGTGGGAACGTGGGCCAACTACAATTTCAGTGGATATAATTCTCCCGACTACCAATTCTCGGAAGTCGATTTGTATGCCGCTTACAGCTTGCCGACCCTTGTGGACGGCATGGATCTGTTTTTGGGCTACACGCAATACACCTATGGCGGGGGGGCCGATCAGCTGGATGACAAGGAAATGAATTTCGGCATCGGCTACGAAATCTCCGGGGTTGCCCTCGGCGCAACGGTGTATTATGGCCTCGGCGGAGCCGTTGACCAGAGCCTCTATTATGAACTGGCTCTGGGATATGGCGTGGAGTTAACGGATGAGCTCAGTGGCTCGGTTGATGCGCGTTTCGGCTTTGCCCATTTCGATGGCGGCGAAAGCGGATTCAGCGATTACGACATCGGTGCTTCCTTGGCCTATGCGCTGAGCGATGCCTGGAGCGTCGGCGCATCTGTCGCCTACATTGGCCAGGGCGAAGACGATGTGCTGACCGATGCGGCGCATGACGTCAGCGTCGTCGGCATGCTGAGTATCGGTTGCGAAATGTAAAAAAGCCGCTTTGGCCTGCAAAGAAAAGCGTCCCGCCCGGGGCGCTTTTTTTATGATCCGTCCCGCATCAGCCCAGCCGGGTTTTGTAATCCCCGTAGCCAAACTCCCGAACCACCTCGAGGTCGTCGCCGCGCTTGATGGCGATCGCCGGGTGCTGGATGCCGTTGAAAAACGTCGTTTTCACCATCGAATAGTGCGCCATGTCCCGGAAGACAAGTTTGTCGCCGACGTTCAACGGCGCATCGAACGAATAGTCGCCGATCACGTCGCCGGCCAGGCAGCTCATGCCCGCGAGTTTGTAGCGGTGCGCCTTCTCGCTCGGGAGCGCCGCGCCGTCGATTTCCGGGCGGTAGGGCATCTCCAGCACGTCCGGCATGTGGCAGGTGCAGGAGACGTCGAGGATGGCGATCGCGCCGTCGTTGTCGATGATGTCCAGCACGCTCGCCACCAGCACGCCCGCGTTTAGCGCCACCGCCTCGCCCGGTTCCAGAATCACCTGCACATCGTATTTCGCCTTGAAGTCGTTGATCAGCTTGACCAGCAGCTCAATGTCGTAGTCGTCGCGGGTAACGTGGTGTCCGCCGCCGAAGTTCACCCATTCCATGTGGGGCAAAATATCGCCGAACTGCGCTTCGATCGCCTTCAGCGTGGTGGCCAGGTCGTCGGAATTCTGTTCGCACAGGGTGTGGAAGTGCAGCCCGGTAATCCCGCTCAAAACCTGCCCCTCGAAATCCTTGCGGCGGATGCCGAGCCGGGAGCCCGGTGCGCACGGATCGTAGATGGCGTGCGCCGGATCCTGCGTCGAGCATTCCGGGTTGATGCGCAGGCCGAATTTGATCCCGTCTTGCATGTGCGGTCGAAACCGCTGCAACTGCGCAAACGAATTGAAATCAATCTCGTCGCACAGCGTCAGCAATTCCGCGAAGTCGGCCTCGGAATAGGCGGCCGCAAAGGCGTGGACCTCCTTGCCGAACTCCTCGCGGCCGAGCCGCGCCTCCCATGGCGAGCTGGCGCACACCCCGTCGAGGTACTCGCGCACCACCGGAAACAGCGGCCACAGGGCAAAGCCCTTGAGCGCCAGCAATACCTTGCAGCCCGTCCGCGCCTTCACGTCCGCGAGCATCTCGCAGTTGCGGCGGATCAGGTTTTCATCGACGATAAAGGCGGGTGTTTTCATGGATCATCCTTTGAGGGCGAACTCCTCGGCGATTTTCATGCCGTCGAGGGCGGAGCTGACGATGCCGCCGGCATAGCCCGCGCCTTCGCCGCAGGGGTAGAGTCCTTTGATTTCCGACTGGCCGTCGCGGCCGCGCAGGATGCGCACCGGCGCGGAGCTGCGGGTTTCGGAGGCATAGAGCAACGCTTCTTCCAGCGGGGTGCCGTTGAGCTCGCGCATCATTCCGGGCAAGGCCGCGTGCAGCGTATCGGCCACGAAATCCGGGAGAATTTCCTGAAGCACGGCGGGAACCGCCCGCTGGCAGGAGCGCTCGCCGGGCAGGTCGCCGAGGTTGCCTTCGAGGAAATCGACCAGCCGTGCGGCGGGCAGTCCATAGTCGGAGCCGCCTGCCCGGAATGCTTTTTCCTCCATGGCTTCCTGGAAGGCCACGCCGCCGAGCACATGCGCGGTCGGGAAATCGGCCTGTTCCACCGGAACCAGGAACGCCGCGTTGCCAAAGGGTTCCGCCCGGGCCGAGAGGCTCATGCCGTTGCTGGTGAGCAGGCCTTCGGACGATGCGCACGAGATGACTTCGCCGCCGGGGCACATGCAGAAACTGTAGCAGCGCCGCGCATGGGCTTCTTCCTTGCGGGTCAGCCGGAAGCTGGCGCTGCCGAGCAGGGGGTGCTCCGCCCATTTCCCGTACTGCGCCGTATTGATCAGCCGCTGCGGGATTTCCAGCCGTACGCCGACGGCAAAGGGCTTGGCTTCGAGCGGGACGCCGTCGCGGGCGATCTGTCCATAGACGTCGCGGGCGCTGTGGCCCGTGGCCAAAAATACCGCATCGGTGCGGATCTCCTGGCCCGAGGCTTTGATGCCCCGGACGGCGCCGTTTTCGATAATCAGTCCTTCGAACCAGGTATTGAAGGCGCAGGCGCCTCCAAAATCCCGGATTTGTTGGCGGATTGCCGGAATGATCTGCGTCAGGTCGTCGGTCCCGATGTGCGGCATCGCGTCGATCAGGATATCGGTCGACGCGCCGCAGGCCACCAGCGTCTCGAAAAAGCGGCGGACCCGCGCGCGGTCCTTGGTGCGCGCGGTCAGCTTGCCGTCGGAAAAGAGTCCGGCCCCGCCTTCGCCGTAGAGCACGTTGCTCTCGACGTCGAGCGTTCCGCTTTTCCAGAATTCGGCCACCTGGCCTTCGCGGTCCGGCGTCGCCGCGCCGCGTTCGATCAGCAGCGGCTTGTGTCCCGCCTGCGCAAGCGTCAGCGCGGCCATGAGGCCCGCCGGCCCGGCGCCCACGACGATCGGGGGATTCGTCGACGGGGCGACCGCGGGGTAGGTCGGGGCGGGCTCCGGTCGCGGCGCCTTTTCGACCCGGCCCGGCTTTTGCATCGGCGGCTTGCCGCGATGATCCACCTCGACCGAGAGAATGTAGCGCGGCAACACGTCCTTTTTCCGGGCGTCGAGCGAGCGGCGCAGGATCTCCAGGTTGGAGAGCTGGTCGCTATCGCAACGCAACTGGCGGCAGATGGCTTTGATGACGTCGGCTTCGCCGTAATTCAGGCGAACCGCCAGCTGGTTGATTCGCAATCGCATCTAGTCCAACTCAACGACGGGACCTTCGATGACCTTCCACGGCAGACCGTAGCGGTTCAGGTCGTCCATGAAGGGATCGGGATCCATCTGTTCGATGTTGAAGACGCCTTGGCCCGTCCACTTTTTCTCCAGCAGCATCTTGGCGCCGATCATGGCCGGTACGCCGGTGGTGTAGGAGATCGCCTGCGATTTCACCTCGGCGTAGCACGCCTCGTGGTCGCAGGTGTTGTAGATCGTGACGGTTTTGGTTTGGCCGTCCTTCAAGCCCGTCATCTGGCAGCCGATCCACGTTTTGCCCTTGGTGCGCGGGCCGAGCGATGCCGGGTCGGGCAGCAGGGCTTTGAGGAACTGCAGCGGGATGATCTTCTGGCCGTTGAACTCCACCTCGTCGATGCGGGTCATGCCGACGTTGCCGAGCACTTCGAGGTGCTTGAGATAGCTGTCGCCGAAGCTCATCCAGAAGCGCGCGCGCTTCAGGCCGGGGATATGCTTGCCGAGCGATTCGAGCTCTTCGTGGTACATCAGGTAAATGTTGGGGGTTCCGATGTTTTCCGGCACCTCGAAGGAACGCTTGACCGAAAGCGGATCGGTTTCGACCCATTCGCCGTTTTCCCAATAGCGCCCCTTGGCGGTCACTTCGCGGATGTTGATTTCCGGGTTGAAGTTGGTGGCGAAGGGGTAGCCGTGGTCGCCCGCGTTGACGTCGATGATGTCGATCGTGTGGATCTCGTCGAGATGGTGTTTCTGGATGTAGGTGCAGAAAACGGAGGTTACGCCCGGGTCGAACCCGCTGCCGAGCAGGGCCATGATGCCGGCTTCCTTGAAGCGGTCGTGGTAGGCCCACTGCCACTTGTATTCGAATTTGGCGGTGTCTTCCGGCTCATAGTTGGCGGTGTCGAGATAGGCGACGCCGGTTTCGAGGCAGGCATCCATGATGTGCAGGTCCTGATAAGGCAGGGCCACGTTGATCACCAATTCCGGGCCGAAGCGCTGGATCAGCTCCACCAGCTCCGGCACGTTGTCGGCATCCACCTGCGCCGTTTGGATCGGCCGGTCGAGCTGGGCCGCGATCGCGTCGCACTTCGCCTTCGTCCGGCTCGCCAGCATGATTTCCGAAAACACCTCCGGCAATGCCGCGCACTTATGCACCACCACTCCGCTGACTCCGCCAGCGCCGATAATTAAAACTTTCGACATAAATTTTCTCCTGAAAAACGAATCGAACAGATAATCCAGCCCTGCGCCAATTGCAAGCACCCGCTCCCTCGGTTTTGGCGGTGGGGCGGGCGCGTTTGCGGGGATTAGCCTTGAAATGACCGGGCGGGGCGGGGATTATCCCGCTTTGATTTTTTTACAGAGGAATGTTGAATGAAACCAACCCAACCCGATAGGCAGGGCCATTTCGGCAACTATGGCGGCATGTTCGTGCCGGAAACGCTGATGGAGCCGTTGAACGAATTGGCGCGCGTTTATAAGGAAGTGCGCAAGGATCCCGCGTTCAAGCAGGAGCTGCAATATTACCTGCGCGAATATGTCGGCCGCCCGACGCCGCTCTATTTCGCGGAGCGCATGACCCGCGAACTCGGCCCGAAGATCTACCTCAAGCGCGAGGATCTCTGCCATACGGGCGCGCACAAGATCAACAACTCGATGGGGCAGATCCTGCTGGCCAAGCGCATGGGCAAGAAGCGGATCATCGCCGAAACGGGCGCGGGGCAGCATGGCGTGGCCACGGCCACCGTCTGCGCCATGTTCGGCCTCGAGTGCGTCGTCTATATGGGCAAGGTCGATATGGAGCGCCAGTCGCTCAACGTCTTCCGCATGGAAAGCCTCGGCGCAACGGTCGTCCCCGTGACGGTCGGCCAGCAGACGCTGAAGGAGGCCGTCAACGAGGCGATGCGCGATTGGGTCACCAACATCCGCACCACCCACTACATTCTCGGCTCGGCGCTCGGGTCGCATCCGTATCCGATGATGGTGCGCGATTTCCAGAGCGTGATCGGCATCGAAGCGCGCAAGCAGATTCTCAAGGCCGAAAAGCGCCTGCCCAACGCCCTGATTGCCTGCGTCGGCGGCGGCAGCAACTCGATTGGCCTGTTCCATCCCTTCATCAAGGACGAGGGGGTTCGGATGATCGGCGTCGAGGCGGGCGGCTTCGGGATCGAGGGCGGCATGCACGCCGCCCGCTTTGCGCAGGACAAGATCGGCATCCTGCAGGGCACCAAAACCTATGTTTTGCAGGACGACGACGGCCAGATTGCGCTCACCCACTCGATCAGCGCCGGGCTCGACTATGCCGCCGTCGGCCCCGAGCACAGCTTGTTGCGCGACCTCGGCCGCGCCGAATACTCCTACGTCACCGACGAGCAGGCCGTCATGGGCTTCGACCAGCTATCGCGGTGGGAGGGCATCCTGCCCGCGCTCGAAAGTTCGCATGCCGTGGCCTGGACCATCCTGAACGCGGGGCAGTTCTCGAAGGACGACCTCCTCATCATCAATGTCTCCGGCCGCGGCGACAAGGACGTGATGCAACTGGCCGAGTGGAAGGCCAAGCAGGCGGGCTAAACGGACCCTTCCAGGCTGCAATGAACCGCGTTCCGGCTGGGGCGCGGTTTTTTTATGCCAAGATCCCGGTTCGCCAGCGTCTGGTTTATGACGAAATCGTAACCTTTACGAGCGGGCGTTTGTCATGCCGCGCGATTACAACGGTGATTTGTATTCCAAATTTCGGCGATTCACGTACAATTTCCAGCATTTGGAAACCGTTATCGGAAGAGAAAGCAGGATGAAGCAGGATCGGAAAGCGAACAGTAAAAGCGGGCAGGTGATGCTGGAATATGTGATGGCGGTGGCCATTTTCATGGGCGTCGTCCTGATGGCGATGTTGCTCTACGACGCGTTTCAGGCTTATGGCAACCGGGCGCTCTATCTGATCGGGTCCGAATACCCGTAAGAGACAGTTTAGTAGAAGCTTGAACCAAGGAGACAACATGAAAGCAAAGCTGAAGAGAAAACAGGGCCAGGCGATGGTCGAGTATATCATTATTGTTGCGGTGGTCGCCGTTGCCGCGCTCGTGGTGTTTGGGTTGTTTGGCGACACCATCCGCCAGAAAATGTCCGGCGCGATCAGCACGCTGGATAGCGGGGACAATGCGTCGGCGGCGCAGTCCGATGTTTCGGACAACACCTCGGCCGATTTCCTGAAGAATCTCGATGCCGAAGGCAGCACGGACTAGCCGCGGTGACCGGATCCCGCAAGAACAAAGAAGGCGCAAGCATCGTGGAATCGTGCATCGTCATGATTCTGCTGTGCCTGATTTTGTTCGGGATCCTGCAGGTTTCGATTCTTACGGCGGCGCACGACGTGTTGCTCTACGCCGCTTCGGCGGGGGCGCGTTGCGCCACCATCGGCTACAACGACACCATGGTCGAAAAGACCATCCGCGTGGCGGCGTTGCCGAGCATGGGGCCCAAAAAGATCGGACTCGGCGAAGAGATCTCGCGCATTCGCGACTACATCGCCTATGCCGAGTCGGCGGACGACAATTCGCTGCTGAGCCACATCGACGATGAATACTGGGATTCGATCCAAAATCCCAGTGTTTCGCTGGGGGAGCAGGTAACCATATCCGCTTCCCAGCTCTACCCGATGACCTTTCCGTTCGCGGGCGCCTTCTACAACACGGACTACACCGAACTCTCCACCGACGGGCTCGACGATGTCGAGGTGAAGATGGAAAACCACGCCTATCTTTATCTGAACTGATTCCATGAAAACCACGCACGCAAACAAATCCGGGCAGGCGATCCTTTTTTTGATCTTCGTTCTGCTGATTGGCACCGTGGTGGTGATCTGGAACTTCAACCTCCACCGCGGCGTGATCACGAAGATCCGCATGCGCGATGCCGGCGACTCGGCGGCGCTGGTCGCCGCCCGCTGGCAGGGGGTTGCGCTCAACATGGTCGGCGAACTGAACCTGGTGCAGGCCGTCCTCGTTACCGAAGCGGTGCACGACGGGCTGCCGGAGGAGGATGAAGACACCGGCGAGCTCTACGAAGACGAGGACGATGCCCTTTATTCCGTGATCGGCGACGAGCTGGACCTGATCAACAACCTGCGCAACCGCATTGTCCTGCACGGTCCGCTGATTGCGTTTTCCGCCGCCCAGCAGCTCGCCTTCAACAACCGCATCCACAAAAACAACGCCTATTCCGAATCCTATGAAAACATCCTCGGCTACATCGACAGCTCCGATACGGACTGGCAGGAAATGGTGTTCGAATACACCGACCTGCTCGCCTCCATTGCCGACAACGGGATCGCGACCCGAACCGTCTTGGCGCTCGATTCCCATATCCTCTTCGATGCCGGCTTCTACAACGCCATCGAAACCGCCATGCTCTACAACAGCTGGTGCGCCTTCTACTACAATTCCGAATACCGCTCCTACCTCGAAAGCTATTCCGACGCCAGCGACTGGCCGGACCTGCCCGAAAACGCCGGGTTCTCGATTCTCGGCTTGGGCGTCCACCAGTCGGAAAAGACGCTGGTCAATCTTTTCAGCCAGCTGACCAACGACCTCTCGGAGGTGACCGAGATGTTCCAGGAAGTCGCCGACGAATGGAACCCGGATGTGATCGACGCCGATGCCATCTCGACCTTTTCGCTGGATTGGGCCACCTATGGTTCGAGCTGGAACGAATCGTGGCAGGATTTCATCGACGAGAACGGCCTGCCGTTCCGCAGCACGGTGCTGGAGCAGTTCGACTACATGGGGCCGGAGGCCATTTTTGAAATCAACATCGGCGGTCGCACGGCAGGCTCGAGCGCCCGCGACAGCGAGGATGGGTTCGAGGAAACCTACGGCGGTGCGGACTATGCAACAACCCGGAGCACCAACGGGACTGTCGAGGCCTATGATTTTGATCTGGATAAATATGGCGATCCGCCCGAAAAAAGCACCCGCAGCATGCGCTGGATTTCCGCTGCGAAAATCTTCGGGTCGATCGATCAGGGGACCGGCGAAATCCCGTTGACGCCCAACTCGTTCGGCATCGTGCTGCCTTCGTTTACCGAAGCGCGCCTGATTCCCGTGCAGCGGGCCGTCGGCAGCGTCAACTCCGATTCGTTGGCCCACAACTTCGTGCATGTGCCCGAGTTGATCGAAGCGGACGATATCTCGGTGCTCGACCCCACCTGTGCCGACTGCCAGTTGCTGATTTGGTTCGACGAAGCCGCCAATCGACAATTGGGCATCGACTGGCTGGCCGATGACGAGAACACGGACGATTGCTGGCAAGGCGGTGGCGGAGGCGGTGGCGGCGGAGGCGGCGGTGCGCCGTTCGGACATTGACGATGAAGATGCGCAAGACAGGCCAAGCCATGGTGGAGTTCCTTTGCGGACTCGTGGGGATTTGCGTGATTATCTCCGTCCTGCTGCAGATCAACGTGATCAGCCGGGAGCACATGATTGCCGTCCTTTCGGCCCGCGGCCAAATGGGCGAGTTGCTGGCCGGCAGCTATACCGGCAGCAGCGATGCGGATTATCTCTCCGGTTGGTCCGAGGGCACCGACGAGTATCAGTATTCCGAAGACGACGAGTCCGAGACCGGCAGCGCGACGGATTTCACCGGGGCGCTCGCCACCGCCATCTCCAACGAAGCCTTCGAGGTCGATTTCCTCCTGCCCTATTTCCAGACCAACCTCATCGACGACATCTGCCAGGCCGGCTCGGATGTGGTGGACCTCTTCGGGGTCAACATGGTCGAAGAGGAGACGGAACCCATCGAACTGCTGCCGTTCGTCCGAAACCTGGTCTACGACGCCGACGACATAACCCTCAAGTACAAGGTCTACATGCCTTGGATCAACGATGTGGATTGATATGCCGCGCAACCCTCCGTCCATCCACGGCCTTTTAGCCGCCGGCCTGCTGCTGCTCCTGCCGCTCGCCGCCGGCGCCGACGTCTTCAGCATTCTCGGCGAACGGTGGAACGGCTGGATTCCGGTCGGGGGACTGCCCTGGAAAAAGGCCTACGAAGCCGAAATGATCGTCAACGACAAGCACCGCGTCATGCACCTCTATTCCGCCCGTTTCGACGAACCCGTGTTGGCCCAGCTCAACCACGTCCTCCAGGGTCTGGGCGCAAAGTTCACCTATTCCGCCACGGCGGACGGCCTGACGGGCGTCGCCCGCAAGGACGGGTTCGAGGTCCGCGTGCTGGTCTCTTCGCCCGGCAGCGAGCCGCGACACCTCATCTTTCTCACCTATGTCGACCCGAACGGCCGCCGCAAGATCAAGGATCCGGTTGCGCCCTATCCGAATGGCGAGAAGCTCTCGTCGGTCGTCAACCTCAAGACCGAGACCACCTATTTTTCCTACAAGACGCCCGATACGCCGATGGAAATCCACCAGTTCTACGAGCGCACGCTGCTCGCCGACGGCTGGGAGCGGATGACGCCGCCGGCCTTCGACCGGGCTTCCGTCGAGGCGATGGCCGTCTTTCAGAAGAAAAAGCAGGTGTGCCACATACAAGTTAGACAGAGGGATGGTTTTTCGAGTACCATCGCCGTTTTAGTGAAGAAAGGATCCATGTAGGCCCCACGGCCCATGGCAGGAAGGAAATCCGGATGAAGAACAAGACTCTTTTACTGTTGGCCATTTTGCTCGGTGCGGCGGCATTCATTGTGAACTCGCGCTACCTGAGCAACGAACGCGAAAAGCTTTACAAGGGCGCCGTGAAGATCCAGGTGCTCTCCGCCGCACGCGATCTGCCCGCCGGCACCGAACTGAAAATCACCTCGGGCGACGATACCGACATCGGGGTCAAGCGCGAGTTCAAGAGCGCCGTCGGCGACAATGTCCTGCTGCCCACCGACTTCCAGCGCGTGGCCGGCAAAAAGCTGCTGCTCCCCCTGAAAAAAGGGGAGCCGCTCTGGTGGTCGCACGTCGATATGCCCCGCCAGCAACGCACCGGCCTTTCCTCCACGATCCAGTACGATTCGATGGGGCGCGACAACTACCGCGCGCTCTCCGTCCCGATTTCCGGCGCGGCCGCCGTCAGCGGCATGATCAAACCGGGCGACTACGTCGACATCCTCGGCACCTTCACGATGCCCTCGAAGCTCAACCCGCAGCTCTCTGAAAAAGTGACGACAACCCTCTTCCCGAAAGTCAAGGTGCTGGCCGTCGGCAACCGCGTCGGGAACGACCCCTCCGCCCCGCAACGCTCCGCCGGCGGGTCCACCATCACCTTCGAGGTCGAGCCGGATGTCGCCGAGATCATTGTGTTCGCCCAGCACTCCGGGCAGCTCTATCTCACCTTGCGCCATCCCGACAACCCCGACACGACCACGCCCGGCGTCCGCATCGATTTCGACACGCTCGAAAGCCTGGTGCCGCAAATCAACGCCACCCGCCGCTTCAACAACTAGGTGCCCGGTATGCAGGAACTGCGAATCACACATCCCCAACGCGACCCCCAGGTGCTCGACGCCCCGTTCGGCGTCTACATGATCGGGGCGGACGCCTCCAACCGCATCGTCCTCGACGACGGCAGCGTCGAGGAGGCCCACGCCGTGCTGACCCTGATGGAGGACGAATGCTACATCGAAGATCTGATGGGCGCCGGGATTTTCGTCTCCGGCGAGCGCATCGGATCGCGTAAGCAAGTGTTCCGCGGCACGCCGATCCAGATCGGCAACTACACGCTGGTTTTCGCCCAGAAGAACACCGCCGCGCCCCCGCCGGCCCGCCCGTCGGCCCCCGAGGTCTTCAAGCCGAAAACCGCGAACATGAACCTGCTGGCGATCCAGAAGATCAAGCAGCAGATCCACGAAGAACTGGTGGAGCGCCTCGACCTCAAACGCCTGAGCATGAGCAAACTGCAGGATCACGAGCTGCAGGAAAAAATCACCAAGACCCTTTCCGAGATCATCCACGAAATCCGTTCGCGCCTGCCGGCCGGACTCGAGCCCAACCGCCTCGCCAAGGAAATCTTCGACGAAGCCGTGGGCCTCGGCCCGCTCGAAGACCTGCTCGCCGACGACTCCATTACCGAAATCATGGTCAACGGCCCGGGCCAGATCTATGTCGAACGCGCCGGCAAACTGACGCTGACCGACTGCACCTTCATCAACGATGCCTCCGTCAACGCGGTCATCGACCGCATCGTGTCGCCGATCGGCCGCCGCATCGACGAAAGCCAGCCCTACGTCGACGCCCGCCTGGCCGATGGCTCGCGCGTCAACGCGGTCATCCATCCGCTATCGCTGGTGGGGCCGTGCATCACCATCCGCAAATTTTCCAAGGAACCCTTCCGGGTGCAGGACCTGATCAACTTCGGCACGCTTACCGCCGAGATCGCCGACTTCCTGCGCGCCTGCGTGCTGATGCGCAAGAACATCATTGTTTCGGGTGGTACGGGCTCCGGTAAAACGACGCTGCTGAACGTGCTCTCGAGCTATCTGCCCGACGACGAGCGCATCCTGACGATCGAAGACGCCGCCGAGCTGCGGCTGACGCAGGCGCACATCGTGCGGCTCGAAGCGCGCCCGGCCAATATCGAAGGGCGCGGCGCCGTCACCATTCGCGATCTCGTCCGCAACGCCCTGCGCATGCGCCCCGACCGCATCGTGGTCGGCGAGTGTCGCGGCGCCGAGGCGCTGGACATGCTCCAGGCCATGAACACGGGCCACGAAGGTTCGCTCACCACCATCCACGCCAACACCCCGCGCGATACGCTTGCGCGTCTCGAAACCATGGTGCTGATGGCCGGCATGGATCTGCCCGTGCGCGCCATCCGCGAGCAGGTCGGCTCGGCCGTCCATTTGATCTGCCAGATTTCGCGGTTCTCCGACGGCTCCCGCAAGGTCAGCAAAATCACCGAGGTCTCCGGCCTCGAGGGCGACCGCATCACCCTGCAGGATATTTTCGAGTTCGTGCAGACCGGGGTCGATGAAAACGGAAAGGTGCTCGGCATGGTCCGGCCGACGGGCGCCGTGCCGACCTTCATCGAAGATATCGCCACGCGCGGGGTCGTCATGGACCGCTCCATTTTCGACACGGGTAAATTTGAAAATCGCAAGTGGGGAGGTAAGGCGTGATCTGGGTGGTTCCCTCGCTATTCGCGCTATGCGCCTTCCTGATGGGGTGGGCCATCCTGCGCATGCTCGGCGAAGCCGAGGAAAGCTATGCCGGCGACTACACCGCCGATACCGCGCGCCAGTTCGAGGAGTTGTTCCTCTTCATTTCCCCGCGCCAGATGCTCTCCATCTCGCGCTCGGTCGCGACGGTGGTCTTTTTCCTGCTCTTCTTTGCCGCGGGCAATGTCGAAAGCATCGCGGGCGCGATTACGGGAACCGTTGTGGGCAGCCTCGGCGCGGCCGCGGCGCTGTTTGCCCAGCGGCTGATTCTGCGGGTCCTGAAGATCCGGCGCTTGGACCGTTTCAACAACCAGCTCGTGGACGCGCTCGCCAATATGAGCAACGCGCTCAAGGCCGGCTTCAGCATCCAGCAGGCCTTCGAGTCCGTCGTGGCCGACGGCCTGAACCCGATTGCCCAGGAATTCGGCATGTTCCTCCAGCAGCTGCGCGTCGGCGTCCGATTCGACGAAGCCCTGTCCGACATGGAAAAGCGCATCGGCAGCGAGGACCTGATGCTGATGACCCAGGCCATCGAGATTTCCCGCCAAACCGGCGGCAACCTGACCGAGGTCTTCGACCGCATCGCCGAGACCATCCGCGAGCGGCGCAGGATCGAAGGCAAGATCAAGTCGCTCACGGCGCAAGGTCGGATCCAGGGAATCATCGTAAGCCTGATTCCTATCTTTCTGGCCGCATTCCTCTATTTCTACGATCCCGGCATGATGATCGGGTTTTTCCGGTCGGTGGCGGGGATCGCCATCATGGTTATCATTTTGATTTTAATGGGTTGCGGCGGTTTGCTGATCCGGCGGATCGTCAACATCGACGTGTAGGGAAGGCATGGACAACTATATTCTCATCTCCAGTTCGGTGTTTCTGTTCTCGGCGTTCGTGATTGCGTGGCAACTGATGCGCACCGCGCAGCACGTGACCTACATCACCTTGGCGGACGGCCGCCGCCAGGAACGGAGTCTTCCGTTCCTGATCCGCCTGTCGTTGCCGTTGGCCGCGGGCGTTCCCAAATACATCACGGAACATCGGTCGTTCGAGCAAAGCCGCATGCGGCTCGATCAGAAACTCGTTTCGAGCGGCTACGAGGGGCTGATCCAGCCGCGCGAGATGATCGGGCTGCGGATCGTCGTGCCGCTGGGCATCGGCGGTTTCCTCTGCCTGCTGCTGGCGGCGCTCTTCTTCAACATGGAAGGGAAGTTCGGGCAGGCGCTTGCCGAGCGCCAGGCCGCGTTCTACGTCCTCTTCCTGATTCTCTTCGGTTTCTATCCCGACCTCTGGCTCAAACGCGCCGTAAAGGAACGGCACCACAAGATCGAACGCGCGTTGCCGTTTGTGCTCGATCTGCTGACGCTCTCCGTCGAATCCGGCCTCGATTTCATGACGGGCATCAACCGCATCATCCAAAGCCGCGATGTCGACCCCTTGGCCGAGGAGCTCATCCGCATGTTCCGCGAAATCCAGGTGGGCCGCTCCCGCAAGGAGGCGCTCAAAAACCTCTCCAACCGCATCGGCCACGCCGATGTGCGGTCGCTGACCAACGCCTTGATCCAGGCCGACGAACTCGGCTCGGGCATCGGCGGGGCCCTGCGCATCCAGGCCGACCAGATCCGGACCAAGCGTTTCCAACGCGCGGAAAAACTGGGCAACGAAGCGCCCGTCAAAATGATTTTTCCGTTGGTGTTTTTTATTTTCCCGTCCGTCTTTCTCATCCTGTTGGGGCCGGTTATGCTCCAGATGATGACCCGGGGCGGGCTGTAGTAAATTTGGGATTGGCGGTCTGCGATGGCCGGTTGATGGGGCGCCGCCGTCCCGGATTCCGCCGCTCGGAGATCAACGATTCGCATTCAAAAATAGGTACTGACTATGTCTCATTTGATAATAGAACAGGGTAGAGAGGTTGGCACCGAGGTCACCGTTCCCCCCGGCGGGATGAAGTTCGGCCGCTCCCCGGCCAACGACCTCGTGCTGGACGATTCCTCGGTCATGCTCTTCCATGGACGCTTTTTCTTTAAATCCGACGGCTCCCTCTGGGTGACCGACTTCGGCGCCGGCGAGAAAACCACCGTCGGCGAAATCCCGGTGGACGAGCAGCGGCTCAAGGTGGGCGACCTCGTCTCGGTCGGCTCCACCTCCTTCCGCGTGATCAAGGCGGATTCCGCGGATTCCGGCGAAGTCGTTCTGCCGCTGTACGAAGCCAATTCGGTGCCGGACGAGATCGATCTCGGGTTCGGCCCCTCGAAGGCGGAGCGGCGCAACGAGGTGCACGCCGCGGGCAGCCATGGCAAGGGCGGGTCGTTCACCCATCGCCTGATGCAGGTGCTCATCAGCATGCTCGTGATCGGCGTGCTGGTCTATGTCGGGATCGAGGCGCTGAAGCTTTCGTCCGGGCCTTCGACCCTCCCCGTTGCGCCGCCGGAAAACACGCTGGCGCTCAGCTACGAGCGGGTGCAGGCCGACACCGCCAACATCTTCCGCTACCAGCTCGACCTCGATGAAAAGGGCAACTTCATCGTGGTCGTCGACGACCTGATCAACAACCGCCACGTCCGGAAGGAAAAGCGCATCTCCGAGCCGATGATGCTTCAGCTCGCCAGCCAGCTCGACGAGACCGCGTTCTTCGAAAGCGGCTCCGACCATGTGGGCATCGCCGAAGGGCAGTACGACCTCTACGACCTGACCATCCAGCGCAATCACCGCTACCACCACATCAAGGTGCTCAACCGCATGCCGCCGCAGGAAATCAAGCGGGCCGCCTCGATCATCGAGGAGTTCGCCAAGAGCGAGGTGCGCGAGCTGTTCACCATCCTGATCCCGACGCCGGAACTCCGCCGCTATGCCGAGCAATCCTACCAGCTCGGCCAGGCGCGCTTCGCCGAGCGCGAACTGCGCCACCGCAACCTGGCCGAGGCCATCTCCCATTTCGAGGAGGCCATGCTTTATCTGGAGACGTTCGAGCCCAAGCCCCCCTTGTTCGAAGAGGCCCGACTGGGCTTGGAGAAGGCCACCGAACTGCGCGACATCAAATACGAAGATCTCATGTTCAAGGCCGACCGCGCCATGCGCTTGAAGGATTGGGAAGATGCCGACCGCATCCTCAAGGTCCTGGCCGAGCTGGTGCCGGACCGCGGCGATCCGCGCTATGACAAAATCCGGTCGAACATGCTGATCGCCGAACGACATCTCAGGTAGAACCCATGATGGAAACATTTGCTATGAAAACAAAAACCGGACTCTCAATGCTCCTTTCGCTGGCGGCCACGCTGTTGCTCGCCGGCTGCGAACTCGAAAAGCCCCAGGCCGGACGGGGGGGCATCACCATCAACTCGAACCCGGACAACGCCGATATCTTCATCAACGGCGTTCAAAAGGGGACGACCCCCACCACGATCGGCGGCCTTCCGCAAGGCGACTACATCATCGAATTGCGCAAGGGGGGGTATGCCAGCACCTACAACGCGCTGACCCTGCTGGAAGGGCAGGAGGAAACCGTCGATGTCCAGATGAACCGCATAACCGGCCTGCTGCTCGTCGAGTCGAACCCGCCGGGGGCGGACGTGCTGATCGACGGCGTCTCCAAGGGCAATACGCCGCTGCTGCTGACCGACCTGCCCGTAGGCACCTATAAGCTGGAGTTCCGCTCCGCTTCCCAGTTGCCGCGCACGATGGAAGCCGAGCTGGTGGACCGTACCCCGGTGCGCGTGTTTGCCGAGCTCATCTCCAATACCGCGCAACTGACCGTCACCTCCGTGCCCGACAGTGCCGAGGTCCGCATCAACGGTATCCTCAAGGGAACCACGCCGGTCACCATCGAAGCCGTGCAGGCGGGCCAGTCCGACGTCAAGGTTTCCAAGCGCGGCTACAAGCCCCACTCGATCCGCATGACCTTCGAGGCCACCAAGCCCTACAAGATCGCGGCGGAACTCGAGGCGCTGCCCTCCGGCCTTACGGTGCTCACCGATCCCGAAGGCGCGCGCATCATGATCGATAACCAGCCCGTCGGCGATTCGCCCATCACCCTCAAGGATCTCAAGGAAGGCCCGCACGAAGTTACCGCTTCGATGAACGGCTACGCCACCAAGACCAAGACCATCTTCCTCGAGCCGGACGTCAACGACAGCGTTGAGTTCAACCTGGTGAAGAACAGCGGCACGCTTGTGATCGATACCGAACCGGCCAACGTGCAGATCTATGTCGACGGGAAGCTGCTGACCACCACCCAGCCCAAGGGCGGGTCCGATGCCTTGTCGCAGCCGGTGCGCATTACCCTGCGGTCCGGCATCGACCACACCATCCAGCTGGTGCGCGAGGGATTCGTTTCGCTCACCACCACCGTGCAGTCCGAGGTCGACCAGGTGGTTACGCGCCACGAGGTTCTCAAGCGGATCTTCGTCTACGACACGAAGATCGTTACCGACGACGAGATCATCAAGTGCCGCGTCGAATATCGCCTGCCGAACGGCAACATCTACTACGAGCGCTATCCGGGGGTATTCAATACCGCCAAGGCCGCCGATATCCGCGATGTGCAGCCGATCACGCTCGAGGACGAAAGCAACCGCGAAGCGCGGCGGCTGATTGAAATGAGCAAGCAGGTCGTTCCGGCCCAGTAGGGCAAACCGGGCGGTCGCCGGGTCAATCCGCGATCGCCAGTTCGGTTCCCGGCTCAACCGCCGCCAGTTCGCCGGCGGCGGTTTCGAGTACGCAGGCGGTGCCGCGCGGCGCAAAGCCGAGCTGCCACGGCTTGAGGTGGCGCGCCACCTTCAATACGCGCATATCCCGGTCGAGAAAGGCCGCATCGATCGGGAAGCGCATGAACCACATGTGGATGCTGCCGCATGGGCGCAAGAGCATGCCCGTGCCCGCCGGCAGCGAAGAACGCCCCAGCAGCCCCTTCATCCGCGCTCGGGTCGACTCCGCCAAAACCACCGCTCCCAGCAGAGGGCGCTTGCTCCCATCGTTTATCAAAATGCGTGACATGCCCCATAAAATCCTAAATTCTCGCGCTTTATTCAAGATCAAGGAACAACTATGGCACTAAAGAGCATGACGGGTTTTGGCGAGGGAGCGGCGGCCGGCGAAGGCATTCACGTTGCGGTCGAGGTGAGTTCCGTCAACCGCAAACAGTTGGACATCAACGTCAACCTGCCGCGGAACCTCGTGACCCTCGATGCCCAGGTCCAGAACATGGTGCGCGCCGAATTTACGCGTGGCCGGGTTTCCGGCATCGTGCGGGTCGAAAACGCCGACGGATCGGCCGGGGCGGTCAAGATCGACGCCAAGCTGGCCGGCCAGTATGTGGAGGGCATCCGCAAGACGGCGGCCAAGCTGAAGCTGGCCGACGACCTGGGCGCCGAGACCATTGCCCGCCTGCCCGGCGTGGTGACGGTCGAACAGGAAAACCTCGATGCCGGCCACGTCTCGACCCTGCTCGAACAGGCGTTGGGCAAGGCCCTGCGCGGGCTGGCCAAAATGCGCGCCGCCGAAGGCAAGGCCCTCGAAAAGGACCTGCGCGGGCGGCTCGCCCTGCTCGACGGCATGGTCAAGACCGTCGCCAAGCTGGCGCCGACCGTGGCCGTGGGCTACCGCGAAAAACTGTTCCAGCGGTTGGAAGAGGCCGGATTGCAGGAGCTCGCCGCCGACGAACGGATCGTCAAGGAGATCGCCCTGTTCGCCGACCGCAGCGACATCAGCGAAGAGCTGACCCGGTTGAAGAGCCATCTCGAGCAGACGCGCCTGCTGCTGCGCTCGCCGGAGCCGGTCGGCCGTACGCTCGACTTCCTGTGCCAGGAGCTGTTCCGGGAAATCAATACGGTTGGTTCGAAGGCCAACGAAGTGGAAATCACCCGCGTGGTGGTGGCGTTTAAAACCGAGCTTGAGCGCATTCGCGAACAGGTGCAGAACATAGAGTAGGAACAAGCATGGCTGAGGAAAACGAACATCAATTGATCCAGGAAGAACCCGTTTATCCCCGCGCATCGCGGCCGTTGATGCTGGTCGTATCGGCTCCTTCGGGGGCGGGCAAGAGCACCCTTTGCAACCGCCTGGTGGACGAATTCCCGAAGGTGGTTTATTCCGTCTCCTGCACCACCCGCGAACCGCGCGGCGAGGAAAAGGATGGCGAGCACTACTATTTCCTTTCGAAGAAGGAGTTCAAGGAGCGCATCAAAAACGGCGAATTCCTCGAATTCGCCAAGGTGCACGGCAACTATTACGGCACCCTTGAAGACACCGTCCTCTACGCCATGGAAGAGGGCAACCATGTCTTGCTCGATATCGACGTGCAGGGCGCCAAGCAACTGCGCGAATCGCTCGTCCGGCTGGATCCGCGCCACCCCATCCGCCGCGGCTTCACCGACATCTTCATCTCGCCGCCTTCCATGGAAGAACTGGAAAAGCGGCTGCGCGGCCGCGCCACCGACGAGGAAAAGGTCATCCAGAAGCGGCTCGAAAACGCCGCCGCTGAAATGGCGTGCCGCAACGAATATACCTTCCAGATCGTCAACGACGATCTCGACAAGGCCTACCACGAACTAAAGTCCGTCTTCCTCTCGGCCATCGGGATGGCATAGCACCGCGGATTATTCTGCTCCGTTCAACGGGGCGGGTCTTCTTCGAGCTTGAATAGTTCGGAGAGTGTGATGTTCAAGGCATTGGCGATTCGTTCGCAACCTTCCAGCGAGGGTGCGTGGATGCCGCGTTCTACGAAACTGATGAATTCAACGGAATAGTTCGTTGCTTCGGCGAATCGTTCCTGCGTGAATCCCGCTTCTTTCCGCAATCTCGCTATGCGTTTGCCTATGCGTTTCTTAATCACGCAGTAAAACTACGGCCCCTTGCTTTTCGCGCCCACGTAGTCAAACTGCGTTTGTGAGGGTTTTGACTTGCAGGTCACGGACGGTAATAGTATTGCTGTTTTTACTTTTAAGTTATGAAAGCAGCTTGATATATGCACAAAGGCTTGTTTGTCTGTGTCGGTTTCATTTGAGATTTCTTCCTCCACTGCGACGGTGCCTATAATGAAAGGGAAAAGATGAAAAAATTAGTGATGGGAGCCATTTTTTTGATCGCAGGGACGGCAATGTTGGCGGGCGGTGCCGTTAATGACGGGGTGGTCGATTCGCTGGAGGAGCTAAGGGATCTCTATGTCGAACATCAAGAAAGCTGGGTTCCTCTGGCTTTGCCCGGCGAGCAGTTGCTGATTCAGGACTATGCACCTTACGGTGCCGTTCCGCTCGGATGCGTTGCCGAAAAAATTCATGAAGCAACTGGTCGGGGATTCTGGTGCCGGCGGAGTCGCGGAATATCGTGTAGTGGCCTACGAGGATTGGGAAACGCGCGAGGTGGTCTTTTGCGATTCCGCATTTACGACCGAGCTTGGGCGGCTCGATGCCGATCCGCTGCACGATCCATATGCCTACCTCCGTTCCCAATATGGTCTTTCCTCGACGGATTCGCTGGATGGAATCGATTCGCTCGAGGTTTGCCGCCTCGACACCGCGAACATCGCCGCCGAGTTTACGCTGGTCGATAACGATTTCTATTCCACCTACCTGCTCGCCGAAACGGAAGTCGCCACCGTTTCGCGGATGTCGACCACAACGGACGGACTTCCCGAGCTACCTGTCTCGACGAACACGAACACCACGGTTTCCGCTACGGTCAATGTCTGCGCCGATGTGGTTTTTACGTTTCCTCTTTCCACTAATTTTGGAGGGCATGCGGAAATCTTCAAGACAACGAACTTGCAGTATGTTGATTGGTGGGTGGAAGAAAACCGCGTTTCAGTTACGGGCGGTACGGACTTTGCATGGACCGACGTGGGATCGTCGAATCAGCCCGTAGGCTATTACATTCTCTCTCCGGCGGATACGGATACGGATGGCGATGGCTACAGCGACCTGCGCGAAACCATGTTCGCAACGGGCGGCAATGGGCCGAATGTTTTCGACATGGTCGATGAGGACGACGACGGCCTGCACGACTGGTACGAGCTGTCCCGCTTCGGAAATCGCGATCGTAATGGGACCGGCGACTACGATCTCGATGGATTGAAGGATAATGAAGAGATGGTTCTGGTACCCGCCACGGGCAACGCCGCCGCGTATGTGCAGCTCAACAGCGAGCCCGCCGAATACGACACGGACCGCGACGGTATCGACGATGGGTATGAAACCGCCCGCAGTTTCCTCGATCCGTTTGATCCAAGCGATGCCGCCGGCGACAAGGATTTTGATAACCTAAGCAATCTCGTCGAGTACCAAATCGGAAGCGATCCGGAAGATTGGGATACCGATGACGATACGCTGCCCGATGGAATCGAAAACAGATGGGGTACCA
>NZ_JBFJYW010000014.1:0-23629 GCF_041622395.1 Pontiella sp.
CCCAGTAATGGATGAAGGCGTTCTTTTTCAGACCGATATCGACGAAGGCGGCCTGCAGGCCGTCTTCGAGGTTCTGGATCTTGCCCTTGAAGATGCTGCCGACGATCCGGTTGTCTTCCTGGCGTTCAATGTGGAAATTGTCGAGTTTGCCATCTTCGAGCACCGCCACCCGCGTTTCGAGCGGTTCGATGTTGATGATGATTTCCTTCTTTTCCCGTTTATGGCCCCCGAGGGCCTTGAATTTCTGAAGCATGTTGACTCTCCTTATCTAATTCTTCGACGCTGGTACACGCTTTGCACCAGCCCGAGTGCGATCATGGTCGAGACCATGAAGGAACCGCCGTAGCTCATGAGGGGCAACGGCAGTCCCGTGATCGGTAGAATACCGATCGTCATCGCAATGTTCACAAACACATGGCAGAACAACATGACGCCGATTCCCAGCGCCACGAGCCGCCCAAACTCATCGCGGGATCGCAACGATACCCGCATACATCTTGCTAACAAAACGGTGTAGAGCGCGATGATCAGCGCTCCACCCATAAATCCAGTCTCTTCCGCGATGACGCAGAAGATGAAATCCGATTGCGCCACGGCCGCCGGCAGGAAGCCGAGGATGTTCTGCGTTCCTTGCAGATAGCCCTTGCCGTTGAGGCCGCCCGATCCCACCGCGATCTGCGACTGCAGCTTGTTCCAGCCGGCGCCGGCGACGTCGTAGTCCTGCAGCAGGAAGACCTTGATGCGGTCTTTCTGGTAATCCTCCAGCAACGGCATCGGCGGCAGGATCTGCCCCTTGGCGGCGGGCTGGCCCTCGGGCGGGCGTTCGAACTTGATCCAGACGCAGGCCACCACGGCAACCAGGACAATGGCCGTGGCGCCGCCCAGCAAGAGTTTGCGCTGCACGCCCATGTAGAGCATGATTGCCAGCGTGATCGGCACGAGCGTGAGCGAGGTGCTCAAGTCCGGCTCGGTCGCAATCAGCAGGAACGGCAGCCCGGCAATGGCCGCGCAGGTGAAGAAGGTTTTCCACTCGTCCATATCGCGGTCGGGCGACGAAAGGTAGGCGCCGAGTTTGATCGAGACCGCGATCTTGGCCAGCTCGGAGGGTTGCAGCGTGAAGCTGGGCAGCGGGATCCAGCGCTGCGCCCCGTTGATCGGTTCGAACACGAAGACCAGCAACAGCAAGCCGATGGCGCCGGCATAGACCCACCACGAGAACGTGAAGAACAGTTTATAGTCGAACCACACCAGCGCGGCGTAGATGACCAGCCCCATCCCGGCGAAAAGCAGCTGCTTTTCCCAGTGGTCGCCATGGCTCTCGGCCGACTTGAACTGCGCGCTATAGACAAACGCCACGCTCATCGTCATCAGGATGAGGATGGTGCCCAGCATGGTCCAGTCCACCCGTTTGGGGTCGATCCCGTTCATCGCGGCACCTCCTTTGAGAGGGTGCCGTCGTAGTGGAAGATCTTGGAGTAGAGCTCATGCAGGCGCGGCGCAACCGTGGTGCCGCCATAGACGCCGTCCTCGACGATGAAGGCAATCGCGTAGCGCGGGAAGTCGAACGGGGCATAGGAAATCATCCAGGTGTTCTTTTTCCCCAGCTCCTTGGGGCCGTATTCGGCGGTGCCCGTTTTGCCGGCGATCACGATATCCTCCACCTGCACGCATTTCGCGGCTTCTTCGCCGCCCATGACGACGTCGTGCATGCCGCCGCGCACGGTGGCCAGCGCCTCGTCGGGAAGGGCGATGTAGCGGATCTGCGAGGTGGGGTTGGTTTCGTAGGGGCGGTCGGGGGCGAACCGGAATTTCTTGATCAGGCGGGGCCGGTAGAGGTGGCCGCCGTTGGCGATCGTTGCGGCCACCATCGCCATTTGCAGCGGCGCCACGATGAGATCGCCCTGTCCGATCGAAAGGTTGCACGCGCCGGCGAGCCCCACGGCGGTTTCGGGGAGGTTGCCGTATTTGCTCCCTTTGGTCATGAAGGTGCCGGAGAGATCCTCCACGTCCGGGAAGAGGCCGACGGGCTGGCCAAGACCGAAGTCTTTCGCCATGCGGTAGATTGGCTCGTAGCCGACGTCGATGGCCATCTTGAACATGTAGACGTTGCAGGATTTTTCCAGCGTTTCCCGCATGGATAGGTCGTCGCCGTGGCCATAGCGGGCATGGCAGTGCATTCTGCGTTTGCCGACCATGTGGAAGCCGGGGCAGTCGTGGTGGACCTCGACATATTCCGGGTGCTCGCGCAAAACGCCCAGGCAGGCGATCGGTTTGAAGGTGCTGCCCGGGGCATATTGGCCGTAGACCGCGCGGTTGAGCGTCGGGGCGTTCGTGTCAGTCATCAGCGACCGGACATAATCGCTCGAAACCATATATTCATTGGGGTCGAACATCGGCGAGCTGACCATGGCCAGCACGTCGCCGTTGTTGGGGTCGAGCACGACGACGGCGCCTTTCACCGGGCCCTTGAACGGGTCGGTGTCCAGATGCATCGTCAGGGCTTCCTTGGCGAACTGCTGGATATGCTTGTCGATGGTCAGCTGGAGATCGCCGCCGGCGCTCGAGGGCAGGGACTGGAGGTCGCGATGGCGGAAGCCGTCGGCATCGATCTGGACCAGCTCGTAGCCGGGTTCGCCTTCGAGCAGCTCGTTGTAGAGGCCTTCCAGCCCCTTCTTGCCCTTGATGCCGCGCACGTCGTAGTGGAATTTATCCTCCTCGGCAACGAATTCCCCTTCCTTGGGGTTCACCGTATCGGCCTCGCGCGTGAAGCCGATGAGGTGGGCGAGGTTTTCGCCTTCGGGATAGGTGCGCGAGGGCAGGCAATAGATATCGGTTGCGGTGAGGTCGGCGCAGGTTTCGGCCCATTTCGCGATGGTTTTCTGGTCGATATGCTGCCAGGCCAGCAACGGCACCGGCCGCTGGGAGGCGATATGCCGCTTGATGCCGCGCAGGCCGATCGGCAGTTTTTCCATATCGACGCGGCCGTAGAGGCGCTCGTAGATCTTGTAGACCATTTCCAGGGTGTTGGCCGAGGTGGAGGTGGCGCGCTTTTCGAGCTCGGCGGTTTCGATGGCGATGCTGGATACGCTGAGGGGATCGTGGGTTCTGAGCCCCGGAACCGGGAAATCCTCGCTCCATTGGCCGAACAGGGTCTGCCAGCGGGCCAGCTCGGTGTCGGTCAGGTTTTTGTAGACCGTGAGCGGTTGTCCAGGCACGAATTGCAGGTGCCGCTTGATGTCGGCATAGCTGACGTCCGGCTTGCGCCCGACGCGCATCCAGATTTCGTGGACGAGTTCGAGCGTCTTGGCCACCATCGATTTCGGGGCATAGAGCTCCTCGGTGTAGATGGCGATGCAGTAGTTCGGTACGCTGTCGGCCAGCACGTTGTCGTTGCGGTCGTAGATCTTGCCGCGCACCGCAGGCAAGCGGATGCGCCGCACGCTCTGCATGAAGAGCCGGTCGTCGAAATCGCCTTTCGAGCGCACCTGCAGTTGCCAAAGGTTGGCAACCAGCGTGGTGGAACCCAGCGTCATCAGGGCGAAAATCACCCAGATGACGAGTTTGTTCTGCTTGCGCTTCTTTCTTACCTTCATTGCCATCCGTACCCCTTGCGTTTGGGGAGGGCGGCCTCCAGTTTGTTGATCGAGAGCGAGACCAGCGGCAAGGTGGCCATGCCGAGCCAGAACGAGCCGCCCAGCCGCATCAGCGATTCGCCGAACTGCACCGGCCGCTGTCCGGTGATCCCATAGATCAGCAGGGCCGAAAACGTCGTGAACAAGCCGGCCGCGGCACCGAAAACCAGCTGGGAAACCAGACCGTCGGCAAACACTTCGTTGCGGACCTTGTTGGCCACGATGCCGATTGCCGGGAAGGCCAGCAGCGCCGGGCCGAACGAGCCGAGGTTGAGGCCGTCCTGCAGCACCGCGGCAACGAAGACGACGATCCACATCTCGCGGTTGTCGCGGCGCAGGGCATAGTAGAGCACCATCGCGGCGAGAATCGGCGGCTTCATCCCGCCGAACAGCGGCCAGGCGGGCAGGACCTGCTGGAGCAGGGCGGCCAGCGCCAGCAGTAGAATCATGAGCAGGCGCCGTTTCATCGTTGCGCCTCCGGCCGCAGGTCGGTCACCACGAAAACATAGTCCAGCAGGCCGACGGTCGCGCGCGGCATGATCTCGGCATATTGGAACAGGCCGGATTTGTCCTGATAGACCTTTTCCACATAGCCGATGTGTACGCCCTTGGGGAACAGCCCGCCCTCGCTCGAGAGGCCGGACGTCACCACTTCGTCGCCCACCTTGATTTCGACATCCTTGTTGATGAATTCCATGCGGGCCCGGGGATAGCCCTTCAGCGTACTGCCCGCGCCCCGGACCAGCCCGTAGCCGCCGTTCTTGAGCCGGGCGATGCGCGCCGAAACGCGGCAGGCCGGGTCGGAGACCAGCAGCACTTCGCTCGTCAATTTCGAAACCTCCTTGGTCCGGCCCACCAGGCCGTCGGGGCTGATGACGGCGCGGTTTTCGCCGATGCCGTCGGCGCGGCCCTTGCCGATGCGCACGGAGTTCCACCAGCCGGAGATGTCGCGGCTGATGACGTCGCACGGGATCATGGAATAGGAGTTGGCTTGGCGGAATTCGAAGGCGCGGCGCAGGCGCGCGTTGTCGGCCTCGGCATCTTGCAGGCGGTTGAGGTCGGCCTGGATGCGGACGAGTTCGTGCGCGAGTTCGCGGTTTTTCCCCACCGCGCCGCCAATGCCGCGGATGGCCGCAATGGCCTCGGCAAAGCGCTGCCATACGCTCGAAGCCCCGCGTTCTGCCGGGGCCATGGCGTCACGAACCGCCCCCTTGCCTTTTTGGGTGAGCGAGGGAATCGGAACAAATACAACCACCAGCAACACAACGGTTGCTGTGGCGTATATTAATTTTTTATTCCTCAACACTATCCGCCCCTAGTGGGTGGACAGGCGCAACAGCACGGTTGCGGAACAAATTCGGATTGGGGAGGAGCCTAGGTGTTGGGCCCCGCCATTTTGCGAAGGAAATTGATTTCGTGCAGAACGATTCCAGTCCCCTCGGCCACGGCGCTCAGCGGATCGTCCGCGATGTGCACCGGCAGGCCGGTTTTCTCTGAAATCAATACGTCCAAACCTCGAAGCAGCGCCCCGCCGCCGGCCAGAACCATGCCGCGGTCGACCAGGTCGGCCGACAGTTCGGGCAGGCACCGTTCGAGCGTGATGCGCACCGCCTCGACGATGGCATTCACGGGATCCTGCAACGCCTGGCGCACCTCTTCGGAGCTGATCGTCAGCGTCCGCGGCAGCCCGGCAACCAGATCGCGTCCCTTGACTTCCATGGTGCTTTCGTCACCGGTAGCCAGGGCCGATCCCATCGTAATCTTAATTTCTTCGGCGGTTCTCTCTCCAATCAACAAATTATATTCCCGCTTGATGTGCTGGATAATCGCCTCGTCCATCTCATCGCCACCAACGCGCACGCTCCGGCTGTAAACTATCCCGGCGAGGGAGATCACGGCCACTTCGGTCGTCCCCCCCCCGATATCGACGATCATGTTGCCGGCGGGTTCCTGTACAGGCAGTCCCACCCCGATCGCCGCGGCCATTGGTTCTTCAATTAAAAACACGTCGCGCGCGCCCGCATGCATTGCGGAGTCTTTCACCGCGCGCTTCTCCACTTCGGTAATGCCACTGGGTACGGCAATCACCACCCGGGGCCGTACCATCCTCTTCCTGCTATGCACCTTCTGGATAAAATAGCGGAGCATCGCCTCGGTGACTTCGAAATCGGCGATCACCCCGCTCTTCAGAGGGCGGATGGCCACAATGTTCCCCGGCGTACGGCCGAGCATCCTTTTGGCCTCGTCGCCGACGGCCAAAACCCGGTTCGTGCCGGCCTGTACCGCCACGACCGAGGGCTCGCGGATGACAATCCCGCGATCCCGCGCATACACCAACGTGTTCGCGGTTCCCAGATCGATTCCAATATCGCTGGAGAACATCCCCATGGCCCGGTTGAACATATGACTTTCCTTTAAGTGTAAAATGGGTTCTGTAAAATCGGGAAACAATGTGGCAATTCGCCCCGATTGGTCAAGGTCAAAGCGTTTAGCATTGGATGTGCCGGCGCAAACGCTCCGGTTGTTCGCCGGCGGCCGGCGGCCGGGACCGGTGGAACGCGGCGCGCAGCGCCCACCCAACACCATCCAGGGGCGGACGTTCCGCCTACAGCCGTTCGTAGGCCAGCACGCTCAGTCCGAAAATGGCGGCGGTTTCGGTCCGCAGGATCCGGTCGCCGAAAGAGACCGCAACGGCGCCCGCTTCGACCATGGCCGCGACCTCTTCGCGCGAAAAATCGCCTTCGGGACCGATCAGCAGGGCGATTCGCCTTTTGTCCTGCATGGCGACGTCGCGGAACCGCTTGGTCCCCTCGTAGAGGGAGCCGACCAAAACGAGGTCGTAGCCGGCGAGGGTGGGCAGCACGGCCTCGAGCTTTTCGAGGCCGTGGAGCCTGGGTAGCCAGCGGACCTCGCATTGCTGCGCGGCGTTGAGCACGATTTTGCTCCAGCGCTCCTGCTTCTTGGGGTTCGGCTTGAATTCGGTGTGCCGCGTCAGGATCGGCCGGATCGCCGTGGCGCCGAGTTCGACGGCCTTCTGCAGCACCAGCTCCCAGCGCTCGGGTTTCGGCACGGCCTGGATCAGATCGATCTCGATTGCGGGCTTCGGAACCGTCCAGCGCTTGGCAATTTCCACTTCGACCGCCGTTTTCGAGACGGCAACGATGGCACCTTCGGCCACGCCGCCCTGGCCGTCGAACAGGGTCATTTCCTGCCCCGGCTGCACCCGGAGCACCCGCGCCAGATGGTGCGACTCCTCCGGCGAGAGGACGGCGACCGTCTTCTCGAGCTCCGCAGCTTCGACGAGTGAATTAATTCTCATGCTTCCAGGGAGGGCCTCGGCCCCAATCCGCCGATGCTACTCCGCTTCGAGCGCGCGTTTGCGCTCGTAGAACTTTTGCGCGGCCTTCTTGATGCGGATGGTTTCGTCGAAATGGTTTTCGTGGAGCTTGTCGCAGAGTTCCTGCATGGCCTTCTTTTCCTTGCCGGAGAGACGGGTGGGAATCTCGATCTTGACCTGGACATGCTGGTCGCCCTTGCCGTGGCCATGGGCGGCGTCGATCACGCCCTGTCCGCGCAGGCGGAAGATCTTGCCGCTTTCGGTGCCCGCCGGAATCTTGAGCTTGGCGCCGCCGTGGATGGTCGGCACTTCGATTTCGCCGCCGAGCATCGCGATTTGGAACGGAACCGGCACTTCGCAATAGATGTCGAGGTCGCTGCGCTTGAACAGCTCGTGGTCGCGCACGTGGAAGACGATGAAGAGGTCGCCGGCGGGGCCGCCGCGCGTACCGGCTTCGCCCTTGCCGGGCAGGCGCTGGCGCGAGCCCGATTCGACGCCCGCCGGGATGCGCAGCTTGATGGTCTTGCGTTCCTTGACGCTGCCGGCGCCGTTGCACTCGTGGCAGGGGTTGGAAATGGTTTCGCCGGCGCCGCCGCAGGAGGGGCAGGTCTGGGAAAACTGGATGAAGCCGCCGCCGGAGCTGACCTGGCCGCGCCCGCCGCAGGTGGGGCAGGTGCTTTTGGAGGTGCCGGGTTCGGTCCCGTTGCCGGAGCAGCGGCCGCAGGTTTTCGACACCGGAAGCGTGAGCGTGCGGTGCGAGCCGAGGGCCGCTTCCTCGAAATCGACGTCCAGGTCGTAGCGCAGGTCGGAACCGCGCGCCGGGCCGTTGGAGCGGCGGCGTCCGCCGCCCCCGCCAAAGAGATCGTTGATGTTGAAGCCGCCGCCGAAGACCTGCTCGAAAATGTCGGACGCATCGTGGAATCCGCCGCCGAATCCGCCGCCGAAGCCACCGCCGCCGGGCGCGAAGGCCTGGTGGCCGAACTGGTCGTAGCGCGCCTTTTTATTGGCGTCGGAGAGCACTTCGTAGGCTTCGGAGGCCTCTTTGAAGCTCTCTTCCGCCGCGGCATCGCCGGGGTTGCGGTCGGGGTGGTATTTCATGGCCACCTTGCGGTAGGCCTTCTTGATCTGATCGTCAGAAGCGTTGCGGTCGACGCCAAGCACTTCGTAGTAATCGCGTTTATGAGCCATAATCTTTCCTAAACGGGTTCGGCCGCGAATCGAACATCGGAATGGATTCGCCGCGTACCCTTCATTCGTTGCATCCGAGAACTATTCTTCGCTCTTCGCGGCCGGGCCGGAGGAGACGACGACCTGTGCGGGCCGGAGAAGCTTGTCGCCGAACAGGTAGCCGCGCCGCACCTGGTTGGAGCAGATTTCGGCGGCATATTCTTCCGACGGCATGTGGGTGAGCGCCTCGTGTTTGTGGGGGTCGAACACCTCGCCCACCGCGTCGATCGGCGTCAGGTTAAACTTTTTGAGCACGTTGCGGAATTGGTCGTAGACCAGCTTGAAGCCGTCGACGACCGCCTTGTCGGCATCGTGCTGTTCGGCGGTTTGGAGGCCCATTTCATAGTGGTCGAGCACCGGAAGGATTTCGAGCAGCAGGTCCTCGTTGGCGCGCTGGTAGAGCTCGATGCGTTCGCGTTGGGTGCGGTTGCGGAAGTTGGCGAAGTCGGCCTGCAGGCGTACGAACTGGTCGCGCAGCGATTCGTCTTCCTCTTCTTTCACGGCGGGCGCGGGCTCGTCGTCTTCAATGATTTCGGTGTCGGGCAGCTCTTCGGCTTCCGCCGCCACCTGGTCCGCCAGTTCTTCGGCGGCAAGGGTGGCTTCTTCGTTCAGTTGCTGTTCCTTTGCTTTGTCTTTTTTACCCATAATACAAATCCTTTGTGTTTCCGAAGCTGTGAAAAATACGCGAAACGGCCATCGTGTCAATAGGTCAATGCCGCCCTTCGCCTCGGATCGCCCCGCCAAACCGCGCCCGCCGCCTTGGTTTGTTGCAATTTCTTTCCATGGTATCGCGGTAGAGCCGCCGCTTCGAGGGGGCTTCATGCGCCACCGGCCATTCTTCCGGGTACGAGGTGGAGGGGCACGGGCTCCGTGCCTTGGTCGCAGGGCCTGCGCCCCTCCAAAAAAACACCGGGCGCGTATCCCGTGTCTCTGGGCATCGGCTGAGCCACCTCATAGCGGCGGCTCTACCGGACCGCGCCGCGCGCCGGCACCCGCCCGGCTGGTCGGTGCTTCCGGGTGCGAGGTGGAGGGGCACGGGCTCCGTGCCTTGGTCGCAGAGCCTGCGCCCCTCCAAAAAGCAAAGCAATCGGGGCCGCCGCAGACCGGCAAGATGCCTGTCCTACGTTTCCATGCCACCACCAAAACGCATGAAGTGGAGGCAGAAAAATGGGGTGGCAGAAAAATTCCGGTGCGTCCGCAGGAAGGGCGCTTACCTTGCGCTGAAGGCGCAACACAAGACGTGAGTAGAGCCGCCGCTTCGAGGGGGCTCTAAGGACACCAAATGCGAATGGTATCGCCCGTTCAGGGCGAGGGGATTGGATTGCGCGGGGTTCATGGGGCTGCGCCCCATGCTACCTTGTGTTGTGCCTTTGGCACACGGTTCGCCGTAAAACCGACAAAGCCGCCGGCCTCGGGGCCCATTCCAAGCCCGAAGATGAGGTTTCATGGTTGAGGAGGAAGGCTCGTATTCGACCCTCGGATTGATGCTCCCCTGCCGCGCTGGATGCGATTGCGTTTCTCCGGGGTAAGCCTATACTGGTTGCCTGTTTCGCAGATTCATCTGGGATGGATGCATTTCGAGAACGTATTGAAGGGAAATGGGGTATGAGAAAACTATACAGTAAAATCGTCGTTCTTCTGTGGCTTGGCAGCCTGTGCACGGGTGTTGCGGCACCGGCCTCAACAATGCACGAGAAACTCGAAACTCCGCTCTCCTTGCACATGCATAAGATGGGGTTGGATTCGATTTTCGAGCTATCCCCTTTGTGGACGCCGCTCGAGATCCAAGTGGACCCGGAGCTTGTTTCCGCTCTAGGGAAAAGCCGTCGGCGATGTTCCATTCAGGTGCGGGATGTTGAAGCGAAGTATCTGCTCGGATGGATGATCCATCTTGCCGAGGCCCGCGGCGAAATCGCGGATGACGGAACGATTCGCGTTGCATCCCGGAGTGCCGTGAAGATAAACGACCCGCTTTTCGAATGCTATAAGGAGACTGGCGGCGAGTGGCGAGATGCGCTCGACCAAGTGCTCCGAAAGCATGCGCTAGAACAGAATTTCGCCCATGCGCCAGTCGATGCATACCTGACTCTCGTGGGGGCGATGTATGGGCTTCCCGTACTCATCGACCCCAAGGTGATCGAGGACAAGGCCACGGAGCTCAAGGTCTCGTTTGAGGGGGGCTCCGAAATGACCATTGCGGAACAGATTCAAGCCGTATTGGGCTTGGCGGGACTTTCCTACAAGCTGCAGGGTGGCGTTCTTTTTATCAGCAAATGACAATTCGGTAGAATGCACCGCTCCTTTTTGGGGCGAAAGAGAACCGCGCCGGGAATGCGGATCAGGCGTCGCGGCGGTTCATGGCGACAAGGACGAGGGTCCAGAGTGCGATGGCCCCGATGGCGATGCCGAAGATGGGCCAGCCGCCGTAGAGGGCGAGCAGGGGGATGGCGGCGCCGGTCCAGAGGCCGCCGCCCATGAAGGGTTCGTGCAGCAGTTGCTTGGCGGCGAAGGCTTCGGCGGCGTCGGTCTCGTAGTCGGGGTCAACGACGCGCAGCAGCAGGAGGCCGGTGGCGGTGACGCCCATGGATTGCCCCATCTCGGCAATGCCGCGCTCGAACCAGGCATCCTTGAAGGCGCGCCGGGCAAAGACGGTCAACATCAGTACGTTCCAGCCGATTCCGGCCAGGATGAGGATCACCAGCGGGAGCCAGCCCTTGGCAATGACATCGATCCGGATGGTGGCAATGGCGGCGACGACGAGGAAGTCGAGCGCGCAGTTTTGGATGCGCAGCATAAGGCCTTCGTCCATGTGGTCGTGCGGGTCGAAGCGGTCGGCCAGCCATTGGACGATCACGCCGCCGAGCATGCAGAGCGGGAACAGCGGAAAGCTCTTGAAGATGTCCGCGCCTTTGCCCGGCAGCCCGGCGCCAAGCAGCAGCAGCCCCTGTTGCATCAGCCAGCCCAGCAGAATGGCGGCCCCCACGAAGACGAGGTGCAGCGAGAGCGAGCCGATGACGTCGGACGAGACGCTGATCTTGCCGGCATGCGGGCGATGTTCGAAGGGAATGATGCCGCTGAAGTCTTCGATGTCGACGCCGGGCTTGGCCTTCTTTTCCACGTAGCCTTTGCGCACGGCCCAGTTGACCAGCCCCATGCCGACGATGATGGCGCCCAAAATGCCGCCCGTGGCGGCGGCGAGCGCATAGTCCTTCATTTCGGGGAAGCCGAGGTCGTCGAAGGTCGGGCCCATGCCGCCGGCGGTGCCGTGGCCGCCCTCGAAACCGACGGGCATGATGCCCGCAAAAACGTCGGGCAGGTGGAAGAGCGGGCCCAGCAGCAGCAGGACCAGTCCGCACCCGACGGCATATTGTCCCCAGGCAACGACCTGGCCATAGGCCAGCTGCCGCCCGCAGCTTTTCCAAACCTTCGCCACCGGCGGCAATGCGGCGCCGAGGAAGAGGCAGGCGAAAACGATATTGATCAATTGCCCCGGCAACGTGTTCCAGCCGGCGGTCATCTCGTCGGGAACATCCAGAACGAGCAGCACCGCCAACCCGAGCAGACCCGCGATGACACTGGCGGGAAGATATAGCTTTTGCAGAACGACCAGCTTGCGGCGCAGCCAATAGCCGAGCCCCAGCAACACGCATAAACATCCGAATGACAACATCTGTAAAACCTCCGGTTTTCTATTAAAAACGAAGCCGCTCTACAGGAGCATATCGTCGAACGCTCCGCCGCAACGCGGCGGCTTAGAACATGACGTTGAGCATGAGCGTTCCGGTATGCTCCTTGTAGTCGTCGCTGAAACGGCCGTTGTAACCGACCCCGACTTCGAGGTAGTCGGTGCAGATCACGCTGACGCCGGCGCCGGTATTGAAGAGGTCGGCGTCGGGCGTGATTTTCGCCATATCGACCGCCGGCATTTCGCCGGCGGAGAGGGTGGAGTAGACGTCCTCGTTGAGGAAGTCGTGGGCCCATTCGCCATAGCCGGTCAGCTGGAAGCGGCCCAGAGCGGTATCGAAGCGGTAGCGGGCCTTGAGGCCGATGGCGGATTCGAGCCAGGTGCGTTCGAAGTCGTGCACGGTGGTTTCGGCTCCGCTGGTGGTTTCCGTTTCCGTATGGCTGTTGGCTTTGGTGTGGAGCAGGTGCAGCCCGGCATAGGGGGAGAGGGCCAGGTTCTTATAGTAGTAGTATTGCCCCACGTCGCAATAGGCGCCCATGCTGGAGCCGTTGTAGGCCGCGATGCCCTCGTAGTTGTCCTCGATGCGGATCGAGTCGTAGCTGGAGTATCCGGCGGCCGCCATCGCGTCCACGTAGAGCCCGTTCTTGCCGACCCACTCGCCATAGGCGCCGAACCAATAGGTTTCGGTGTCGACCGAGTCGGCGTTGGTGGTATCGGCCGAAGAGCGGGCGTAGGTGTAGTTGAGGCCGAGCGTCAGGTCTTCCCCGAAGAGCCGGTCGAAGCCGATGGTGGTGCCGTTGTTGTTGAGGTCGAAGCCGTAGGAGTTGCCCTGCGCGTCGTAGGAGCCCTGGCCGTTGAAATACTGCACCCAGACATTCATGTCGAAGATGGTGTTCTGGTTGCCCGGCCCCATGGCCCCGGCGGGAACGTCGTTGGTCTGGCTCATCAGGTAGGCCTCGTTGGGCATCGAGTGCGCGGTCGCAACCAGGTTGCGGCGCAACTGCTTGGTGCGCGCAAAGACCGAATTCTTCATGGCGCCGTACCCGGCGCGGATGCCTTCGGAGCCCGCATAATCGAGCGCCGAACTGAACTCCTCGCCGTTGGCGGTGGTCACCATGCTCACGATGCCCGAGGGATCGAAGACGAGCTCGGTATCGAACAGGAGCATGTAGTCCACCACGTTGGTGGAGTTGAAGGTGGTGCCGCCGAAGCCGCCATTGGTCGCAATCAGGATCGGGATCTCGGTGTCGACGATCGAGTCGAGCACCTGGACGTCGAGGTCGAGGCCGCCCAAATCAACCGAGTTGGTGCCGCTGAGGATCAGCAGGTCGTTCTCCATCTCGCCGTCGATCAGGTTGCCCTGCGCGAGATAGCGCGTGCCGGAGAACGAAACGTCGCTACTGATTTCGAGCGTCGCGTAGGGGTAGGAAACCCCGTCGCGCGGGCTGATGGTCCCGCCGGTCATTTCCAAGGAGCCGAAGGTCCCCGCATCGATGATCCCCGAGCCGTACAGCAAGCTGTCGGTCAGCGTCAGTTTCTCGAACCCGAGATATTGGTTGGAGACGGAGCCGTCGACGAAGAACTGACCGTCGTTGACGCTCACCCGGCTTCCGGCGCCGGTCGCCTTGAAGACGATGTCGTCGCCAATGGAGTAGTTGGTGCCGGTCAATGAAAGCGTTGCGCCCACGCCCGTGAACAGGTTGGTTCCGGAGCCGCTGATCTCGCCGTAGTCGTAAACGTTGAGGTCGCCGCCGATTTCAACCAGGCTTTCGTCGTAGATGGCGAGCGCGTTCGAGGCATAGAGCGTCAGGTCGCCGCCGATCTGCGCGTACGCCCCGTCGTCCACGATCAGCAAGTTGCTGCCGTCGTCGCTGCCGGTGCCGATGTTCAGGTTGCCGCCGACGGTCAAGGTGGAATTCGACCCGCTGACATAGGCGTAGTTGCCCGATGTGCCGTCGGTGCCGATCTGCAGGTTCTGGCCGATGTTCGCCGAGGCGGCGGAGTAAATCTGCAGACTGTTGTCGTCGCCATAGCCGATGGTCACGTTGCCCGTGTTGTTGAAGCTCGAACCGCTCTGGACATTGATGACGTTGTCGTCGGAGTCCCAGCCGATGATCGTGTTCTGGCTATTGAGCGCCGCACCGCCCTGGAGCAGGATTTCGGAGCCGTCGCCGCCGAGGCCCACGAGCAGGTTGGCCGCGGTGTAGCCGGCGTTGGTGCCGTCGAGGATCAGGTCGCGCGAACCGCCGAGATAGGTGTAGGCGTTCGTTGCGCCGTCCACCACGAGGTTCGTGGCCGAGAGGCCCGTCAGCGTGCCGCCGACCGACAGCTGGGCGCCTTCGCTCCAGTTGAATTGGTTGGTGCCGTATGCCGCCAGATCGAAATCGGAGGTGATGGCGAACGTGCCGTTTTCGCGCAGATCGAGATAGCTGCCCTCGGCGATTTCAAGCCCGCCGACGGTTACCCAGCCGCCGCTCTTGATGATGTTGGTGCCGGTCGTGGCGGCGTCGAGGCCGAGGTAGAGCGTTTCCTCCATCGTCACCGAGCCGTTGCCAACGACCAGTTCCGCGCCGTTGGTGGAGGCCACCAGCAGGCCGCCGCCGGCGGCGTTGGTGGTGGCTTCGCCGACAAACACCCAGGCCCCGTCGCGCACCGTCAGCGAGTTGCCGCCCGCGCCCAGGGTAAGATCGTCGCCGTAGACGCCGACGTAAAGGCCGCCGTTTCGGTTCGTCCAGGCGGAGCCGCTGCCGGTCACCAGCACCGAGTTGTCCTCCGCGCCGCTGCCCCAGCCAATGTAGCCGTAGCCGCTCGATACCTTCGCGCCGTTGGTGATGACCAGGTCGCTGTTGTCGGCGCTATTGCCGATGAGCAAACTATTTGTGCCGTTCGCCCAGCGGGCGTTGATGCCGTCGAGCGTCAGGTCCCGTTCCCCGTTGAGGTAGGCGCCCTCCATCCCCGTCAGGTTGCCGCCGACCGACAGGTTGCCGCCCGCGTTCCAGTTGAGGTTCGAGTGCGACTCGACGTCGAAATCGCCGGTCATCGCCAGCGTGCCGCCGTCTTCCAGGTTGAACTCGTTGCCGTCGTGCACGGCGAGCTCGTCCGTACCGATGCGCCCGCCGTCCTGAACGGTCACGGCATTGTTCGTGCCCGTCACCGTCAGCGTGCCCGCGTTGGTCCAGGCGGAGCCGGAGTCTTCGACCACCACGGCGTTGTTCGTGCCGGAAACCGTGCCGGAAACCGTCGCCAGCCAGCCGCCCTCCGCAACGTTCAGCGTGTTGCTCGTTCCCGAAACCACCGCGGTGTCGCCGAGGGTCCAGTTGCCCCCGCTCAGGGTCAGCGTGCGTTCCGTGCCGTCGAGCCCGTTGCTCTTGGTCAGCGTGCCGCCGACCGCCAGGTGGCCGCCGTCCGCCCAGTACAAGTTGGTTTGGGCGTCGTGATCGAAGTCGCCCGTCATCTCCAGGGTGCCGTTGTCGCCGAGGTTGAAGGCGCTGCCGGCGTCGATCACCAGTTCGTCGAGCGTCACGAAGCCGCCGTTGGTCACCGTGGCCGAGCCCGTTGCGCCGCCTTGGCCGAGGTAGAGGCCGGGCGCTTCGACCGTGGCGTCGTTATCCACCACCAGTTCCGCGCCGTTGGTCGAGGCCACGCTGATGCCGCCGGCCGCCAGGTTGGTGGTGGCTTCCCCGACATAGACCCACCCGCCGTTTTCGACGGTCAGGTCTGCGCCGGTGCCATAGCCGACCACCAGCTTGTTCGAGGTCGCCCACGTTCCGCCGTCGATCGTCAGGCCCCGTTCTTTGTTCAGGTAGCTGAAGCCGTTGGTGGACTCGACGCCGGTCAGGTCGCCGGTCACTTCCAGCATCCCGCCGGAATACCAGTTGAAGCCGTCCATCCCCGCATCGAAATCGTTGTTGATGCGCAAGGTGCCTTCATAGCTCAGGTAGAACCCGCCCTCGCTTCCGGCAATGTCGAGCGCCTGCGCAATAATGGTGCCGCCGGAATAAACGGCGACTTGGTTGCTCGTGCCCGCGCCAATGTAGATCGTCCCCGCATTGTTCCAGACGGAGCCGTAGTCCGTGACCACGACGATGTTGCCCGTCGAGCTGCTTGCGATGCCCACATAGCTGTTGGCATTCGAGACGGTGGCGCCGTCGTCGATTTCGAAATAGTTGCCCGACCCTTCGTTCCCGACGATCAGGTCGCCCGACATGATCCACGAGGCATCGCCGGAAACATTGACGATGTTGTCGTCGGCCCCGGCGCCTTCGCCGACCGTCGAGGTGATGTTGGTAACGTGCCCTCCCTCGTAAATCCCCAGCGCGTTGGACTGGGTCGTGGCGCCGACCACGATCGTATCCGTGGTCCAGGCCGAATCGACGAACTGGGTCGAGACGTTATCCAAAATGTTCGTGTACTGTGCCTGTGCAGCGGCGGCGAGCCCCAAGGCGACGGCAAATAACTTCAAAAAGCGTGTCATTCCATAAACTCCTGTTTCCGTGGATTGGAAAATAAGGCGCAAACCATACAGGAATCGCCGAATGGCGAACAAGGAATATCGAACGGCACGCCGCCCCGTTTTCCCGCGGCGCCCGTTGCGGCCCGTTGCCCGACGAACCGCCGGCGCGCGCTAGGGCTGATCGATCCGGTATAGATGGGTTTTGGTGCGCAGCAGGAGTGCGTTGTCCATGACGGCGGGCGAGGCCATGAGCCCCTCGTCCAACACGTTTTCGGCCAGCAGCTCGAAGGTGCGCCCGGCGCGGATCACCTTGGTTTTGCCGGTGGCGCTGCAGACGTAGATGCGGTCGCCGGCCAGGATCGGCGAGGCGATATGGTTGCCTCCGGCGCGTTCGCGCCAAACCGTTTTGCCCGTCGCGGCCTCGAGGCAGGTGAGCGTTCCGCGGTTGCTGACCACCACCACCAGCCCGTCGACGGCCACCGGCGATGGGGTGGAGGGCACGTCTTTCCCGCCGAAGCGCCACGCGATCTCGCCGCCGGGACGGATGGCCAGCAGTTCGGCCACGCCCGCGCCCGTGACGGCGAAGACCAGCCCGTTGGCGAAGACGGGGCTGGTCTGGGAGGTAAAGCCGCCGTGGGCAACCTTTCAGAGTTCGGTGCCGGTCTGCGGGTTGTAGGCGAAAACGGCGTACGACGCCGGGCAGATCAACTGCTCCTTCCCGTCAACGGTCGCGACGATGGGGGTCGAGAAGGCCTTGCGGAAATCGCCTTCGCGTTTGGGTTGGCCGCTTTCGTCGAGGTCGTTCCACTCCGTGGAGCGGTCGGTGCGCCACACGGTTTTTCCGCTGTGTTTGTCGAGCGCGGTCATGTATTGGCGGTCCACGCCGTCGAACGTCAGGATCAGCAGGTCGCCGTGAAGGATCGCGGAGGAGCCGGGACCGCGGTAGTGGCGGCAGGGCATGTCGTTGCGCTTCCAGAGCGTTTGGTTCGTGCGCGTGTCGAGGCAGGCGGTTCCATAGCTGCCGAAATGGACGTAGACGCGGCCCTTTTCCAGCGCGGCCGTGGGCGAGGCATAGCAATTGACGCTGTTGCCGAGCGGTTCCGGCTCGTCGCAATGGAACAGCTTTTCGCTGAACACCATCTTGCCGGTTTCGGCATCGATGCGATGAACGAAAAAGTCGTGGCCCTGCTCCGTCGCACTCGTGAGCCAAATCGCGCCATCCATCGCGACCGGGGTCGACCAGCCGATGTTCGGGATCGCGGTTTTCCACGTCACGTTCTCGGTCTCGCTCCACGTCAGCGGCAACGGCGGCGCGTCTGCAACGCGTCCATCGCCGTTCGGCCCGCGGAACTCCGGCCAATCCCCCGCGACCGCCGGCATTGCGCCCAACATCAACACCCCGAACATCCACCCTTTCATAAGCCCGATCCTTTCGCTGTTTAAATCCATTTCGCTATCGCTTCCAAATCCAACCGCGGCCGCGGTTGCGGTTGTGCGGCGGGCCAACCGACGGTGATGAGTCCCACCGCGGTAATCGACGGGGGCCAGCCGACGATCTGCCGGACCTTTTTCGGCTTGATCCATCCGATCCAGCAGGTGCCCAGCCCGAGCTCCTCGGCCTGCAGCACCAGATGCTCGCCCGCAATGCCCACATCGATCAAGGGATAGTCGACCCCCGAAATCTTCGGCGCAATCCGGTGGGTAATCGCCGACTTTTCCATGCCCAGCGCAACAATCGCCCCGGCATGCTCCGCCCATCTCATGGGAATCCCGCTCAGAAACGCCTCGTTGATCAGCCGCATGCGCGTTGCCTCGTCCTGCACCACCGCGAAGCGCCACGGCTGCTTGTTGCAGGCCGACGGCGCCAGCCGCGCCGCCTCGAGCATCAGTTCCAAATGATCCCGCGGCACGGGCTTCGGCTCATACGCCCGGCAACTCGTCCGGTGCTTCACCAACGCGATAAAGGGGCTGTTTTCCAAAGGGCGATTTTCCATAGCCGCACAAGCTAGCACAGCACAATGGTCGCCTGCCATGCGAAAGCCGCGCGGATAGATGTGCTTGCCGGCAATCCGTGCGGTCTTTATATTCCCCGCCTTCAACGGAAATGCGATCAACAAAGGAGGGGTTTTAACGTGCAACCGCAAATTCCAGGAATGGACCCGCGAAAGTTCCTTGCTCCGGAAATCCTATATGGGGTCGGTAGCCGCTTTAGGGCGGGGGCCTATGCCGCCAATATCGGCATCCGCCGCGCACTGCTTGTTTCCGATGCCGGCGTGATCGCTGCCGGCTGGATGGAACAGGTTCGCGAGTCGCTGGCGCGCGCCGGCGTTGAATCCGTTCTGTTCGACGGCGTCTCGCCCAACCCCCGCAGCCATGAATGCCAAGCAGGGCGCGAGCGCTACTTGGCCGAAGCGTGCGACGGCATTGTGGTGGTCGGCGGCGGTAGCCCGATGGACTGCGCGAAGGCGATCGGCATCCTTGCCGTGAACGAGGGGTGCATCCGCGATTTCGAAGGCGTGGATACCATTCCAACGCCGTGCCCGCCGTTGATCTGCATTCCCACCACCTCGGGCTCGTCGGCCGACGTCTCGCAATTCTGCATCATCAACGACATCGACCGGCACGTGAAAATGGCGATCGTGAGCCGGATTCTGGTGCCGGATGTTTCGTTGATCGATCCGGAAACCACCTGCACGATGGATGCCGAACTCACCGCGGCCACGGGGCTCGATGCGCTTACCCACGCGGCGGAGGCGTTGGTTTCGAACGCCCGCTCATCGCTGACCGACCTGCATGCGAAGGAGGCCATCCGGTTGGTCTGGAACAATCTGGTCGGGGCGATCGAGCACCCCGAAAACCTCGAATACCGCCATCAAATGTCGCTGGCCAGCCTGAATGCGGGGCTCGCTTTTTCGAACGCCAGTCTCGGGGCGGTGCATGCGATGGCCCATGCGCTGGGCGGACTGCTGGACATGCCGCACGGCGAGTGCAACGCGATTCTGCTGCCGCATGTGGTCGAACGCAACTTCGAGACGGCGGAGCAGGGCTACCGCGCCATGGCGGCCGCCATGGATATTGCGGAACAGACGCTTTCCGCGCCGGCGTGCAAAGCGCGGCTGCTGGAATCGATCCGCACGCTGCAACGGCAGGCGGGCATTCCCCCGCGTCTGGGCGACTGCGGCGTGAAGCCCGAAGATTTGGCCGCGCTGGCCAAGGTGGCGGAGCAGGATGCCTGTCTGGTGACCAACCCCTGCGACCTCGACGCCGACGAGCTGGAGAACCTCTATGCCCGAGCACTCTAAAAACCACAACGAGCGCGAAGCCCTGCGCAACAAAATCCTCGGCCTGGGCGAGCGTTCCGCCCGTAAAAGCTACTATCCCCAGCTCCGGCAGCGCGTCGAAGAGCTCAACCAGGCGAAGGACTACCTCGACGCCATCTTCAACGCGACCGTCGATGCCATCTTCATCCACGATGCCGAAACCGGCGTGATCGTCGATGTGAACAGAGGGGCGGAACGGATGTACCGCATGACGCGCGGGCAGATGATCGGCTGCGCGATCGAAGCGCTCAGTTCCGGCGTCTCCATTTACCGGAAAGCCAATGCCGACGACTGGATGCGCAAGGCCCGGGAGGAGGGGCATGTCGATTTCGAATGGCAGGCCAAGCGGGCGGACGGGACGGTGTTCTGGGTGGACGCCAGCATGACGTCCACCCGGATCGAGGGCAAGGAGCTCCTGATTGTCGTGGTGCGCGACATTGAAATGCGCAAACGCGCCGAAATGGATCTGCGGCGCCTGACCATTGCCATCGAACAGTCGCCCGACATCGTGATTATCACCGACACGGAGGGCACCATCCAGTATGTGAATCCCTCCTTCGAACGGATCACGGGCTATGCCGCCCAGGAAGTGATCGGGAAAAACCCCCGCCTGTTGAAGAGCGGCGAGCACGACGCCGCGTTTTATGCCGAGCTTTGGAATACGCTGCTGGGGGGAAAACCCTGGAAGGGGCGTTTGGTCAACCTGCGCAAGGACGGCAGCCGCTATACCGAGCAGGCGCAGATTTCGCCGGTGTTCGACAACGAGGGGACCATCACCAACTTCGTGGCGTTGAAGCGCGATATTTCGCTGGAACTCCAGCGCGAAGAGCATGACCGCCAAAAGCAGAAGCTCGAAGCCGTCGGGCAGCTGACCAGCGGCATCGCCCACGATTTCAACAATATCCTGCAAGGCATCCTCGGGTTCAGCAGTCTGCTCAAAATACATCTGGAGGAGGAGGCCGAGGAATACGGATTTGCCGAAGAGATCCGGAAATCGACGAAGCGCGGCGCCCAGCTGATCCAGCAACTGCTGGCCTTCAGCCGCGAGCAACCCGTGCAGCCGGTGGCTTTCGATCTAAACGCCGCCATCAACGATTCCAAACCGCTGCTCGAAATGCTGCTTGGCGACCAGCACACCCTGGCCTTCCAGCCGGCGCCGGATCTGGTGCCGATCCTGGCCGACCGCGGGCAAACGGACCAGATTGTCATGAACATGGCGGTCAACGCCCGCGATGCCATGCCCGACGGCGGGCGGCTCACGATCGCCACCGAATTGGTTGTGTTCAACGAGGCCGATGCCGCCTGCATTCCGGACGCCCGGCCGGGGTCCTATGTCTGCCTGACCATCTCCGATACCGGGCTCGGCATGAGCCCGGAGACGCTCGAGCGGCTCTTCGAACCCTTCTTTTCCACCAAGGAGGCGGGCAAGGGTTCCGGGCTCGGGTTGTCCGTCGTGTACGGCATCGTCCAGCAGATGAAAGGCTGGATCACGGTTTCCAGCAAGCCGGGCGAAGGCAGTTGCTTCAAAACCTATTTCCCCGTGGCATAATCCGCATCGGCTCAGGCCGCGCGCTTCGGCGCACAATCCTCCCTCCGGCCGATTTCCAGGATCCGCTCCCGCAGTTGTTCCTGGAATGCCGGATTGGCGCCGTCTGCGCCCACGCTACATGGTGCGCCAGAACTTGAGGTTCTTGGCTTCGATGGTGTGTTGGTCCGGCAGGGGATAGAAGATGCTTTCGCCTTTCGCGGAAAAGTTGAACCCGTGCTTCAGCAAGCGGTAGGAGATGTTGTCGAGGTTGCTGTCCAGGGCCATTCCCTTGCTTTTCTTGTCGGGCTTGGCCATCAGTTCGAGATAGCCGTCCCGGATGGTGGAGGGGTGCAGCGAGGGGATCGGCGAGGGCTGGAAGGGATTGGCTTCGAACTCCTCGAGGAATTCGGGGATGTCGATGTTCAGCTGGGTGTAGAACTGCTTCGGCGCACTCTTGTGGTTGGTGGGATCGGTGATGTAGGCGCCGAATTCGTGGGGATTGAAGCGCGACATCACCAGCATGTGCATCGGCGCGATCTCGGCATAGATGCGGATCGCCTCCTTGCGCGAGGCGGGGTCTTCGCCGCGTTCCAGCCCCAGGCAGTGGCCCTCCTGCGTCGAGATGTACAGCTTGCCGATGGCCGACAGGGCCACATGTTCAAGTACCCGGTAGGAGGCAATGAACTTGGTCGCCTTCGGCCGCCCGTCTTCGTGGGGCCTCATCTCCTTGAGGATCGCATCGATGTCGAAGAAGTCGTGGCGGTAGGCGGGATCGATTTCGGCGAAAACGACCTTGCCGGAATAGTGGCGGCTGGAGCCGGAGGTGTAGTGCCGGGCAAAGGTTTCGGGATCGAACTGCGACGCAATCAAGGCCGTATTCGGGTAGAGCACCATGTAGATTCGATTTTCAATGTTCATTTTATAACCCCCAGAAGGTTTTAAGCATCGGCGCAATCACCAGCGAGATGATGGCCATCAGTTTTAATAGGATATTCAACGACGGGCCGGCGGTATCCTTGAAGGGATCCCCCACGGTATCGCCGACGACCGCCGCCTTGTGGGCCTCCGAGCCCTTGCCTTGGCTGGCGCCGCATTCGATCATTTTCTTGGCATTGTCCCAGGCGCCGCCGGCGTTCGACATGAAGATGGCCAGCACCACCCCCGAGGAGGTCACGCCGATCAGGGTTCCGGCCAGCATTTTCGGGCCGCCGATGAAGCCGACCAGCACGGGCGTCAACACGGCAACCACGCCGGGAATCACCATGCCCTTGAGCGCCGACGCGGTGGAAATGTCGACGCATCGCTTGTAGTCCGGCTCGTCGGTCTCTTTCAGGATGCCCGGCTTTTCGCGGAACTGCCGGCGCACCTCCTTGATCATGGCGAACGCGGCTCCGCCCACGGCGTTCATCGCCATGGAGGAAAACAGGTAGGGCAGCACCGCCCCCAGCAGCACGCCGGAGATCACCTTCGGATTCATCAGGTCGATGGTGCCCACGCCAACTTGCTGGCGGAAGGCCGAGAACAGGATGATGGCCGTCAGCGCGGCCGAACCAATGGCAAATCCCTTGCCGATGGCGGCGGTGGTGTTGCCGACCGCATCGAGCTCGTCCGTAACCTCGCGCACTTCCGGCGGAAATTCCGACATCTCGGCCAGTCCGCCGGCATTGTCGGCGATCGGGCCGTAGGCATCGACGGCCAGCTGGACGCCGAGGGTCATCAGCATGCCGAGCGCGGCGATGGCGATGCCGTAGAGCCCGGCCAGGGCTTCGCTGCCCAGAATGGCCGCCACGATGATGATGATCGGCGGGAAGGCCGAGACCATGCCGACGCCCATCCCGGTGATGAGGGTCGTGGCCGCGCCGGTTTCGCAGGATTTCACGATCTTGTTCACCGGCCGGGTATCGGTGCCGGTGTAGTATTCGGTGATCATCCCGATCAGCGTGCCGGCCACCATGCCGAGCACCGAGGCGAAAAATACGTTCAGATAACCCACCACGCCTTCGTTGCCCAGAAAGAAGCGGCTCAGCAGGAAGGAGAAGACGGCGGCAATGCCCGCCGCGCCGAAGGTTCCCTTGTTCAGGGCCGTCTGCGGCGACTGCCCCTCCTTCACGCGCACCAGTCCAACGCCGATCATCGCGGCAATAATGCCGGCCACCGCCAGCTGCAGCGGGAAGACCACCAGCTTCAGCCGGAATGCATCGCTCCCGGCAATGCTGACGCCGAGCACCATCGCGCCGATGATCGACCCGACGTAGGATTCGAACAGGTCCGCCCCCATGCCCGCGACGTCGCCCACGTTGTCGCCGACGTTGTCGGCGATCTGGAGTTTGGTCTTTCACTAGTTCCTTCTGTTTTCGATCATCAAAACGCCCTTTAAACATGGCCTGAACATGTGGATTGACATCTAGCATATATGCTAGATATTATCCTGACCAAACGAATGGAGG
>NZ_JBFJYW010000015.1:0-23619 GCF_041622395.1 Pontiella sp.
CCAAATGCCGACGTCGGAGAGGCCGCCGAAGCCTTGGAGGGTGATCGGCAGCCACGCCCCGGCCACGATGGTTGCGTACATGAGGACGGTCGCAATGAGGCCGTACGCGATGTGCGACTTGCCGCGTTTATAGACCATGAATCCGAGCCAGACGGCGATGGGCAGCTGGAGCCACACGGGTATCACCGAGGCCGGAAAAATACTGAAAACGGCGGCGATCACCACGCCGAAGATGGCCACCACCAGCCAGAGCGCGAAAAAGATAATCAGCATGAAGAGCGATTTGACGCGCGGGTTGACGACGTCGCCCGCGATATCGCCGATCGAGCGCCCTTCGTGGCGCAGCGAGATCATCATCGAACCGAAGTCGTGGACGGCGCCCATGAAGATCGAGCCGAGCAACACCCAGACGAGTGCCGGAACCCAGCCCCAGATGATGGCGATGGCGGGGCCGACGATCGGGCCCGTTCCGGCGATCGAGGTGAAGTGGTGGCCGAACAGCACCGTCTTGTCGGTGGCCACGAAGTCGATTCCATCGTGGTGGGTTTTGCTCGGGCACTTGGCGGCGGGATCGACCTTGAAGATCCGGCGGGCGAGGAAGCGGCCATAGGTGTGGTAGGCCACGATGTAGAGCGCGGCGGCGATTGCGGCGAGGATCAATGAATTCATAATCGCGTGTTCTATTGCTTTTTAGGTCGCGAAGAAAGTCTTAAGCCTTGGTTTTGCGGAGGGTACATTCAACGCGGGTTTTTTGGTTGGGCAGGGAAGCGATGCGGAGGCGGGCGCCGATTTTGGCGGCCCGGTAGTTCATGATGGGCAATCCGATGCCGTCGCTTTCGTGGTTTCCGAACGGGGTGCCGTTGTTTTCGATGAAGAGGATGGTGGTATCGTGGTTTTCTTCGATGCCGATTTCGATCCGCGATGGTTTGGCGTGCTGGATCGCGTTGGAGACCGCTTCGTGGACGATCTGCCAAAGGTGGTGGGTTGTTTCCGGGTCGAGCACCGCGTTGCTTGCTGCGGAAACGCATTCGACCTCGACGCCGGAAAGATAGGTGAGCTGCGCCGAGAGCGCGCGGATGGAGGGTGCGAGTTCGATCGGCGCGCCCGTCCCCGGAACGGCAAGGTGTTCGAGCATCATCAGGTCGTTAATGCAGGTTTCGATTGCGCCGACCAGGTTGGTTCCCTGCGGAGCCAGCGCATGGCCCGTGGATTCGAGGTGTTCGGCCAGTTGCTTGCCGATGCCGCGCATGGTTTTGAGTTCGCTCAGCGGGGCTTCGAGCAGAACCTTGAGAATGTTGGAATACTCCTGTTCTTCGGCCGCGATCAGGTGCCGGGTCAAGTCGCTCAGGTTACGGGTCCGTTCTTCGATCAGCTCCTCGAGCGAATTGTTGAGGCGGATCTTGCGGTCGCGGGTACTCTTGAACAGAACGGCGCCGTGGCCGAAAAGCAATTGCAGGCCAAGTCCGAGAGGATTGAAGGCCTCGTGGAGGATATCTCCCCCGCTGTGGACCAAGGTTAAAACGGCGAAGTGGTAGGGAATGCATAGCAAGGTTGTCGTGATAACGCCGCGGTTGCCGGCCAGCCAGCCGGCCAGCAGGGTGAGCGGGATGGAGGCGAGGAACACCGTGATGCTGAGTGTTGGAAATAGGAGATAGCTGAAGGCAATGTAGGATGCCCAAGCGGCAATCAGCAGCATTCGGTCTTTTCTTTTCATGTTGCGTGCCCCTCCGTTTCCAGGGGGATACCGAAGTGGAATGCCGAGCGCCAATGTTGCGAAGGCAAGCCGTCGATGTGGCCGGCGAGCATGTTCAAGCGATACTTGATCAACTGTGCCTCCAGGGAGTCCCCGATGGCACCCGCCAAGGGGGGGCCGTCGTGGGCCACTTGGATATCGATCCGGTCCGAATCGTGTTTCAAGGCCATGTCGATCGTTTGCGGCACGCATTCCTGGGTAATCAGCAACGCGGTTTCCTGGCAAATGCGGTAGATTTGGAGGGCCTTGTTCGGGGGAAGCGATGCCAGGTCGCCCTCGATTTTGATCGAAATCCGGGTATTGCGCAATGTTTGGATGCAGGCCTCCAGCTCGTCCAGTGCGGAATGAAGGCCGATTGTCTCGAGCTGGACCGGAAAGAGCAACCGGGCGGTCTGCCGAATGTTGTTGTGAACGGTTCGCGCCCGGGTCGTCAAGGAATGGGCCGGTGCGGCGCCTGGGTTGTGGTCGGCATTGAGTTGTTCCGAGAGCGAGGTGGCATAGAGCTGGATGCCCGTCAGCTGCTGACCGATGCTGTCGTGCAAATCCCGCCCGTGCGCGGTTCGCCTGGCCTCGGCGCGCTGAATCAGCCGGCGCGTCATTTTTTCGAGCGTGGCGTTGCGCTTGGCCACGGTTTCATCCAGCCAGTTGGTTGTTTCCTGAATGGCTCTCAGGTTGTTCCGCTGTGTGCCGACAATGAACACGACCGTGACGAGGAGGGCGGTGCCTGCAATCCGGTCGGTGTAATATACGTAGCTGTTTGCAAAGTGTTGGTAGATCAGGAATTGGTGGGTCAGTGTGGGCAAGAGTAGCAACAGCCCGATGGTTCGCCCGTAGAGCCAGCTGCCGGCAGCAAGCAGGACGACGGACCCGAATAAAACATTGCTGTTGAACCGGGGGAATAGGACAAACGCCGCAACTGCATACGTTACGCAGGCCAGCCCGAAGAGGAGTTGCTGCTTATTCATGCCGCGGGAGTCCCCTTCGCCGGAACATTTTCAGCCGGCGGACCGGCTCCGGGGATGGATGCCCGGATCCGTTCGGGGGTGCATGCGACTGCCGAGGCGTTGATGGTTCGTGTTTGCATGGCGTAGCTTCTTTCCTCCTAGGATGCTCCGTCACGTTGTAAATACTTTGCCGTCCAAGGGAAAGCATTCGTTGTGATTCTGTTGGGTTGACAAATAGGACCGAAACGGGACAAGTTTCGCGCTCGGTTTACTTCGGGCGGGTTGATTCGGCTGTTTTTTTTCCCGCGATGATTGCGGGGGCGGCTTTCGTGGGCCCGCCCGGCAGGTGCGCGACGAGGAAATCCGGGGGCCTGCGTAAAAAGAGGAAGAATCGGGTTGTTGCGCCCGGCCGAATGATACATTGTCTACAATATCATGAAAACAACACCACTATATACTCGGCATATCGAACTCGGCGCCCGCATGGGCGAATTCGGCGGATGGGACATGCCCATTCAATACAAAGGCATTCTGGACGAACATGCCCAAACCCGCACGAAGGCCTCCGTCTTCGATATTTGCCACATGGGCGAATTCGAGCTGTCCGGCCCGACCGCCCTGGCGGATCTCGAGCGGCTGCTCACCTGCCGCCTCGGCTCGCTCGCCGTCGGCCAGGTCCGCTACGGCTTCATGCTCAACGACGATGGCGGCACCATCGACGATCTCACCGCCTACCGCATGGCCGACGATCGCTTCATGCTCGTCGTAAACGCCGGCACTGCCGAAAAAGACGCCGAATGGATTAAAAGCCGAATTTCGGAAACCACCCGATTTGTCGACCTCTCGGCCGAAACGGCCAAGCTCGATGTACAGGGCCCCGAATCGCGCAAAGTGCTCGAAGACGTGCTGGGCGGGGTGCCTGAGCTCGGTTACTTCCGTTTCGCGACCCTCGACAACGGCAACCTGATCAGCCGCACCGGCTACACCGGGGAGTGGGGCTACGAAATCTATCTGCCCAACGAAGAAGCGCTCGCGCTCTGGGACCGGCTGGTGGCGCACGACCTCTGCGCGCCCGGCGGCCTGGGGGCGCGCGACACGCTCCGCCTTGAAATGGGCTACTCCCTCTACGGGCACGAACTGTCCGATTCCCGCACCCCGGCGGCCACCTCGCGCGGCATGTTCATCTATCTGGAGAAGGATTTCATCGGCAAACCAAACGTCGCCGCCGATCTCGCCGATCCCGAATTCCTGCTGGTGGGCCTCAAGTTCGCCTCCAAGCGCGCCGCCCGCGAGCACGACAAGATCTACGTCGAAGAGACCGCGGTCGGCGAAGTCACCAGCGGCTCCGTCGCCCCCAGCCTCGACGTTGCCGTCGCCATGGCCTTCGTCAAACCCGAATACGCCGAGCTCGGCCGCGAACTCCAGGTCGAGATCCGCAACAAGCGCTTCCCCGCCGAAGTCGTCGACCTCCCCTTTTACAAACACGGTTCCGCACGAGGATAGTTTAATACAATAATCACCGACAAAATATTTCGGGATCAGGTGGATGACGCCGTCGTCTTATCCGTAATCGTTTTGTCGAATAAAAGGCAGTTGATATGAAAAAGACACCGTTTTGCGCAACGAGCGAGCAGGATCAGAAGGCTATGTTCGAAACACTGGGCATTGCCGATTTCGACGATCTGTTCGCCGCGATTCCCGACGACCTCCAGTGCGGGGGGCTCAATATTCCCGAAGGCCTCTCCGAAATGGAGATGATGCAGCACATCCGCAAGATCGCCTCGAAAAACACGACCAATCTCGTGAATTTCTGCGGAGCCGGGTTCTACGACCACTACATTCCGGCGGCCGTCGACGCGCTTTCCAGCCGCGGCGAGTTCTACACCGCCTACACGCCCTACCAGCCCGAGGCCTCGCAGGGCACCTTGCAGGCCGCCTTCGAATACCAGACCGCCATCTGCCGCCTGACCGACATGGAAGTCGCCAATGCCTCGCTGTTCGATGGCGGAACCGCATTGATCGAGGGCATCATGATGGCCCTGCGCCAAACGCGCCGCAACAAGGTGCTCGTCGATGAAGGCGTCAGCCCGATCTACCGCAAAATGCTCCGCTGCTACACGCAAAACCTGTCGGTCGACTATCAGGAAATTCCGCTGTCCGGCGACGGCGTGGCCGACCGCGGCGCGCATCTCGAGGCGCTCGACGACTCCGTGGGTGCCGTCGTGTTGCAGAACCCCAACTTTTTCGGCTGTCTGGACAACCTGACCGATCTGATCGAAAAGATCCACGAGGTGAAGGCGCTGGCCATCATGTCGGCCTATCCGATGGCGCTCTCGCACGTCGAAACCCCCGGCGCCATGGGGGCCGACATCGTCACCGGCGAAGGGCAGAGCCTCGGGTTGCCGCTCAACTTCGGCGGCCCCTACCTCGGCTTCATGGCCACCAAGAAGGAGTTTGTTCGCAAGATGCCCGGCCGTATCGTCGGCGAAACCTGCGACGCAGCCGGCCGGCGCGGCTATGTGCTCACCCTCCAGGCGCGCGAGCAGCACATCCGCCGCGAAAAGGCGATGTCCAACATCTGTTCCAACGTCCAGCTCTGCGCGTTGCGCGCCATCATCTATCTCTCGCTCGTCGGGCGCGAGGGCTTCCTCGAAGTCGGTCGCGACTGCATGGACCGCGCCTCCTACGCCTACCAAAAAATCATCGCGATCGACGGGGTCGAGCCGGCCTTCAACCGCCGCTTCTTCAACGAGTTCGCCGTGCGATTGCCGAAAAATGCAACGGAAGTCGTCAGCGCCCTCGTCGATCAGGGCATCGCCGCCGGCTTCCCCGTCGGCCGCTACTACGAAGGCATGGAGAACGTCCTTCTGCTCGCCTTCACCGAAAAGCGCACCAAGGAGGAAATCGATATCCTCGTCGCCAAACTCGAGAGCGCCATCAGCCACGCGTAACGGGTAATGCCTTGCGGGAAGCACCAATTACGAATTAAGGATGACTAAAATGAAACTGATCTATGAAAAATCGTCGCCGGGGCGCCCCGGGGTTCAAATGACTTCGATCCGGATTTCCGCGACGGAGGAGATTCCGTCGAAATACCTGCGGAGCAAGCCCGCCGGGCTGCCGGAGGTTTCGGAAGCGGAGGTGGTGCGCCACTTCACGGCGCTGTCGCGCCTGAACTTTTCGGTCGACACCCATTTCTATCCGCTGGGTTCCTGCACGATGAAATACAACCCGAAGGCGTGCGAGGCGGCGGCCAATCTCCCGGCGCTGACCGGAATGCATCCGCTCTGGCCGCAGCTGCGCGGCGGGGGGCTCCTGACGCAGGGGTCGCTGGAAATCCTTTACAACACCGAGCGGCTGCTTTCCGAGGCGACCGGCCTGGCGGAATTCACGCTCCAGCCGATGGCGGGTGCGCACGGCGAGATGACGGGCGTGATGATGATGGCGGCCTACCACAAGGACCGCGGAAATGCGGACAAGGACCACATCATCATTCCCGATTCGGCCCACGGCACCAACCCGGCCAGCGCGCGCGTTGCGGGCTACAAGGTGGTCACCGTCCCCTCCGATAAAAACGGCGTGATGGATTTCGACCTCTTTATGGGGGCGCTCAACGAAAAGACGGCGGGCGTGATGCTCACGAGCCCCAATACGCTCGGCCGCTTCAATCCACGCATCAAGGACATCTGCGACGCGGTGCACGAGGTCGATGGGCTGATGTATTACGACGGCGCCAACTTCAACGCCATCATGGGCCGCTACCGTCCCGGCGAGATGGGCTTCGACATCTGCCACCTGAACCTGCACAAGTCGTTCGCGACCCCGCACGGCGGGGGCGGGCCCGGCGCGGGCCCGGTCGGCGTGGTCGAAAAACTGCGGCCGTTCCTGCCGATTTCGCGCGTCGAGAAAACCAGGGACGGCACCTATGCGCTGAACTATGACGAGCCCAAGAGCATCGGCTACATTGCCCCGTTCTATGGCAACTTCGGCATCATCGCGCGGGCCTACGCCTATATTTTGTCGCTGGGACGCGACGGCATGCTGGGCACCAGCAACCGCGCCGTGCTCAACGCCAACTATCTCCAGGAAAAGCTCCGCCCGCTCTTCGGCGTGGAATACAAGGGGCGCTGCATGCACGAATTCGTCTATTCCGGCGACGTACTCAAGCAATACGGCCTCCACACGCTGGATTTGGCCAAGGGCATGATCGATCGCGGCATCCACCCGCCGACCGTCTATTTCCCGCTCAATGTCTCCGAGGCAATCATGGTCGAACCGACCGAAAGCGAGGATCGCGACACGCTCGATCACTTCGTGGAGGTGATGGAAGAGCTGTTCGAGCTGGCCAAGACCGACCCCGAAAAATTGCACCAGGCCCCGGTAACCACCCCCGTTGGACGGCTCGACGAGGTGAAGGCCGCGCGCGACATGCGGCTAAGTTATACGTGACAAACATGATTTTATTGGTACTATATTGAACGTTCTCCGATTGGATGGGTCGTTAACCTCAGTTGGAAACAATTAACCTATAGGAGTGCCAACATGAAGAAAATGATGAGTATTGCCGCAGTCGTACTGATGATGGCCGGAACCGCCGCCTATGCGTGCGACGGATGTGGATGCACCGCCAAGAAGGCCGAAAAGAAAGCCGAATGCGCGTCCTGTTCGAAGGAAAAGCAGGCCGATGCCAAGAAGTGCGCCGAAGGTTGCAAGAAGGAATGTTGCGCCAAGAAAGCCGAATGCGGCGCCACGAAATAAGGCGCGACGACATTCGCAACAAAAACCTCTCCGGATGCGGAGGGGTTTTTTTGTGCCCGCAAGGGGGTTGAAGTCGGAGCCCGCTTCCGGTTTATTGGCCCCGTGAAGCCGCTGAAAAACAGATACTATGCCTTTCGCCACGGGGAGAGCCTTGCCAACGTCGAGGGGATCATCGTCAGCGATCCGGCGGTTGGCACGGTGAAGTATGGCCTGTCCGAGAACGGCCGGCACCAGGTGCGCGAGAGCATCTCCTCCGCCGGCGAGTTCGATTCGGATGCGCTGATCGTCTCTTCGGATTTCAAGCGCACGGCGGAGACCGCGGAAATCATCCGCGAGGTGCTGGGGGCGGCGCCGGTCGTTTTCGATACGCGGCTGCGCGAACGCTTTTTCGGCGCTTGGGAAGGGGCTTCCCACGAAAACTATTCCCTGGCCTGGAAGAAGGATGCCTACGATCCCGATCGGGTTTTCAACGGAGCGGAAAGCACCAATTCGGTGCGCGAGCGGATGTGGGCGGTCGTCGAGGCGATGGAGGAGGCCCATTCCGGAAGGCAAATCATTCTCGTTTCCCATGGCGACCCGTTGATGTTGCTGAACACGGCATTCGAGGGAATGGATTCCCGGAGCCACCGTTCGCTGCCCTATTTCAAGACCGCCGGGTGGCGGCGGCTCAATGGCTAGCGGATCTTGATGGCGAGCATCGTCATGTCGTCCGACTGCCGGTTGTTTCCCGTGAAGGCCAGCACATGGCGGTGGATATTGGCCAGCAGTTCCGGTGCCGAGGCATCGGCCATTGATTCAATGGCGTTGCAAAGGTTCCCGATGCCCCATTCGTCGCCGCCGGCGTTCATGGCCTCGGTTATGCCATCGGTGTAGCTCACCACCAGGTCGCCGGGTTTCAAGAAAAGGTTCTTCGTTTCGATCACTTCGCCGAAGGTTTCGTTGTCGACCAGCCCGATGGCGATGCCGGCGGTTTCGGCCTGTACGGCTTTGGGCTCGCCGTTGCGGACGACAATGGGGGCTTCGTGGCCGGCGCGGGCATAGCTCAACTGGTTGGTTTCCAGATTGAGCACCATGTAGAGCATGGTGATGAACATGTCTTCGGCCAAGTTGTTGCTCAAGGTGCGGTTGAGCGAGCAGAGCATGCCGGCGGGATCGTAGACGTTTGCCGCGTTGACGCGCAACACGCTGCGGCATACGGCCATCATGAGGGCCCCGCCGATGCCTTTGCCGCTGACGTCGGCAATGGCGAGGCCGATGTGCTTTTCATCGATGGCGATGAAGTCGTAGTAGTCGCCGCCGATTTCCATGGCGGGAAGGTTGAAGGCGGCGAGATCGACCGTATCGAACGTGGGCACGACCTGCGGGAGCAGGGAGTTCTGGATCTGTTGGGCAATCTGGATGCCGCGGTCGAGTTCCCGTTTTTCTTCCAGGGCTTCCTGGAGGCCGGCATAGTGGATCGGCACCGAGGCCTGGGCGGCCAGCGCCTGCGCCAGGTTGAGGTCGGCCTGGGCAAACTGGCCGCCGTTGGTTCGGTTGACGAGCGTCATGATGCCGATCGTGTGGTTCCCGAAGCGCATCGGCACCAGGAGCATGGTTCGGATCCGGAGGAACGCGACCGGCAGTTGCGGGACGCGCGAATCCAGTTCCGCGTCCTCGACGAGAATGGAGTTGCCCAGCACCGCGGCTTCGCCAATGAGCCCCTTGCCGAGGGGAATCGGGGTGTTCTTGACGAGGGTCGATAGATGGATGGAGGCGTTTTGTTGCAGGTCGATGTGGTTGAGGTCGATCTCGAACGGGGGCGGGAACACCCCCGAGACCGACCGGGCTTCCAGCCGCGAAGTGCGCGTGTTGACGAGGTAGATGGCGCCCGAGCCCGCCCGGCAGGTGCGGACGGCATAGTGCAGCACCCGGTTCAGCAGGCTGTCCATGTCCACGGTTTCGGAGTCGGCGAAGACTTCCCCGACATTGTGCACGAACCCGAGGGCGACCTCCTTTTCCTGCACCAGAATGTCGCGCTCGTGGCGGAGTTTGACGCGGCGGCGGTGGCTGTTGAAGAGGATTATGCCGATGATCGACGGCAGAAGGAGGTCGAGGAAGATGGTTAACCAAAGTAGAAAACCATGCATCGGTCGCCTACTTGTTGCTTAGATTGCGGACATCGTCTTGGAGAAACTCGAGGACGGATTTGAATTTGTTGAAGTTTTCCGGATTGATGTCGACGAGGGTTTCGTGGGCTTCAAGCGTTGTCTTGGCGGAGTCGAGCTTGTTGGCGAAGTCGGCCTCCAGCGTTTGGGTGCCGGTGGCCTGTTGGGCCATCACATCCGTTTCCTCGGTCGTCGGCGACATCGAATAGTCCACCACGCGATCCACGCCGAGCGTGACCAAGAGCTTCTTGTTTTTTTCGGATAGGTTGATGAGCTTGAAGCTGCAGTCCGGCTTGCTCTTGATGAGGCAGGCCAGCCCGGCGACGACGCCCATGAAGGTGCTGTCCATGCCCGTGCAGTCCGACATGTCGATCCAGATGCGGGTTGCCGAATGCGAATCCATCACCTGATGGATGAATTGTTTCATCGGCGGACTGACTTTGAAGGAGCCGCGTCCTTCCACCCGTATGACGACGGTCTTGTCAATATACGCTGCCGTTAGGTTGTCGTTATTGCCCGAACCCATTAATGAACCCCTCGAAAATTACCCGAACTGACACGGATAGTAGCACCGACCGAACCGAGATCAACGCGAATAGTAGCAAAAAGTGCCAAACGGCCCTAGTGTGCCGGCTGAACGATCACCACGCACTCGCCCTTTACCGTGCGTCCCTCGTACCGGGCTAGGATTTCCGCCGGGGTTCCGGTGGAGAGCTCTTCGAATTTTTTGGTCAGTTCGCGGCCGACGAAAACGGTGCGCTCGGCGCCGAGGTGCTCCTGGATCTCGCCGAGCAACTTGAGCAGGCGGTACGGGGATTCGTAGAAAACCACGGGTAGATCGGCCTCTTTCCACTTTTCCAGGTCCCGTTTGCGGCCGCCGCTCTTGTGCGGCAAAAAACCCGCGAAAATGAACCCCTTTTCGCCGAACCCGCTGAGCGCCACGGCGGTGGTGACGGCGGCCGGTCCCGGTACGGAGGTGATCGGGATGCCGGCTTCATGGCAAAGCAGGACCACGCGGGATCCCGGATCGGAGATGCACGGCATGCCCGAGTCGGTGATCATCGCCACGGCCTGGCCCTGCTGGATGCGCTCGACGATCTGGTCCGCCCGCTGTTTTTCGTTGAACTTGTGGCAGCTCATCAGATGGGTGGCGATTTCGTAGCGATCCGTCAGCCGCCGCGAGTGGCGGGTGTCCTCGGCCACGATCAGGTCGGCTTCTTTCAGCGTTTCGAGCGCCCTGAACGAGAGATCCCCAAGGTTGCCGATGGGGGTTCCAACAATATAAAGTCCTGCTTCCATGCCGATCACAGTAGGGGATCGGCGGCGATGCGCCAACCCGAATCGGCTCGAAGGGCATTGCGCCAGAAAGAAGGGCCGCTTGGCGCTTCATTGGTTCCAAACGGGCTTGCATGGGGATTCCGTTGCCGACAACATGGGCCGATGCTTACGGATCAACAGAGAAACAAGGCCTTCAACATCATCATCGTTACCCAGTGCCTGGGAATGCTTTCGTCGTCCTTTTTCCAGAACGGTTTTTTCCTGAACTATTTCACGGAATTGGGCATCAGCAGTTCCTCCATTGCGTTTTTGATTGCGGGTTTGCCTTCGTTGGTAGGGGCGTTGCTGATGCTGCCGTTTGCCTATTTGGCGGATCGGAAGGGAAAAATGAGGCTGGCGCTGATCGGGCAGGTGCTCGTGGTGGGCGGCTTGGCCCTGACCTTTGCGGCGGGATGGTTCGGCCCGGGGGCGGCGTGGGCCGTCATTGCGGGATCGATCATTGTGGGTTCCATCGGCGGCAGTCTGCAGGGCGCGAGCTGGTTTGCGCTGCTCAGCCCCATCATTCCCAAAGAGATCCGCGGTCGTTTTTTCGGCCGCCTGCGCGTGACGTTCCAGACCGTTACCATCGTCTTTTCGCTGTTGATCGCGAAGGCGCTCGGAATGTCCCATGCCATGGCGGTTTTCCAGGCAATTGTCGGCATTGCGGTGGTGGCCCAGGCGATTCGCTATTTTACCTATTCCCGGATCCCCGAATTGGAGAAGGAGCACGACGAAGTCAAACCGCGGCAATCGTTCTGGCAGTCGTTGGTTTCCGTGTTCCAGATCCGCGGGTACGGGCAATTCAATGGCTATATCCTTCTGATCACGCTCTTTACCTCCGGCGTTCCGATTGTTTTCGGGCTGATGCAAAAGGACGTTTTCGGGTTTTCTCCCGCCCAGATCACGCTGATGGGAACCTTCTTCCTGGCCGGTAGCGTGGCGGGCAATGTCATCGGCGGGCCGCTGGTCGACCGGCTGGGAACGCGGATCGTTTTTTTGTTGGCGCATGTCTCCTATGCCGTCGTCCTGCTCGGGATGCTGGCGCGCCACTGGGTCCCGTGGCCGCTCACGATCCACGCCGGCCTCTGCGCGTTCTTCTTTAGTTTGCTGCAGGGCACGAAGGGCATCGCCACCACATCCGAGATGCTCGGATTGATCCCCGCAAGCAACCGCTCGCTTTCAACCTCCGTCTGCATGACGCTGTTCAGTCTGGGGGCCGCCGCCTCCGGCATGTTTGTTTCGCGGTCGATTGCGTGGGGGATTCTCTCGCCGAAATGGCAGATGCTGGGCCGCGAATTCACGGCCTACGATTCCCTGCTTCTCGCCTTCGCCTTCATGATTCTGCTGTTGCTCGCGACCATCGGGCTGGTGCCGAAAATCATCAAGAAGGCGCAGTTGTTTCCCGGCAGCGGCTACCCGAGAATTTGATGCTGAAAAAGGTTGTCCGTCGATTCTCAGGTGGTATTATATCTCCTTGTGAGGAAGGTGATTATGATGAAATATTCCATGAAGGAAGAGGTGGTCGTCCATCCGGTTGACGGAATGCAACTTACCGAGGGCTACATCCGGGAGGATGGGGCCGCGCATTACAGAGGTTGCCTGCCCGGCCTGGAGCCGGAAGCGGGCGACACGATCGAAGATGTGCTCCTGCGGTTGGCTCGCAAGGCCAAGGCATACTATGGCGACGATGTCGTTGTTGAGCTGGTGCCGCACCATGCATAGGAACTGCGTTTCGTGTCGAACGGATTTCGTGAACATTTGCATTCATCGGCGGTTCCGTCCGTGCTATTGCTTTTCCCGGTTTGGAAAAGGAATGCCTGAATGACGCTCGAGGAATTTGGTTATAGCGAATGGTTTGCCGCACAGATCGACCCGGAAACGGAGTCGGGTCAGACCGTGGCGCGTGTCACGGCCATCCACAAAGGCGAGTGCGAGGTCTCCGACGGCGAAGAAACCCATGCCGCCAAAATGACCGGGCGCATGCGCCACCAGGCCACCTCCAAGCTCGACTATCCCACCGTCGGCGACTGGGTGCTGGTGAAGGATTTCGAAGGCGAGGGCTTCGGGCGGATCGTCCGCGTGCTCGACCGCCAATCGGAGCTGAAGCGAAAGAGCTCCGGCCGCACCACCCGGCATCAGCTCATCGCCGCAAACATCGACGTCGCGTTCATCATGCAGACGCTCGGGCCGGGCTACAACCTCAAGCGGCTTGAGCGCTATTTGGTGATGGTCAACGAAAGCGGCATCGAGCCCGTCGTGCTGCTGAGCAAGTCCGATTTGCTCAAGCCCGAGGAACTTGCCGTCAAAATCGCCGAGGTCGAAGAGCGCATGCCCGGCATCCGCGTGTTTACCTTCAGCAACGTCGATCGCGACGGGCTGGATGAGGTGATGGCGCTGTTCGAACCGAAAAAGACCTATTGCGTCATCGGCACGTCCGGGGTCGGCAAAACCTCCCTGCTCAACAACCTGCTGGGCGAAGAGGACTACCTCTTCACCTTGCCCGTGCGCGACAAGGACGGAAAGGGGCTGCATTCCACCACGTGGCGCGAACTGATCACCCTCGATAACGGCGCGCACGTCGTCGATACCCCGGGCATGCGCGAGCTCGGCAACCTCGACGTCAACGAAGGGATCGATGAAACCTTCGACGACATCCTCGCGCTTTCCGCCCAATGCAAGTTCAACGATTGCTCCCACGTCTTGACCAAGGGTTGCGCCGTCATCGCCGCCGTCGAACGCGGCCAGATTGCCGAAGCGCGCTACAACAACTATGTCCGCCTCATGAAAGAGGCTGCCTTCCATGAGCAGTCCGCCCTGGAAAAGCGCGACCACGACAAAAAGCTCAGCCGCTTCTACCGCTCGACCCTCAGCCAAAGCCGTAAAATGAAGGGCGATGCTTGATGGAGTACCTGTTCGAAACCGAAATGATGGTGCGCGACTACGAGTGCGACCTGCAGGGCATCGTCAACAACGCCGTCTACCAAAACTACCTCGAACACGCCCGCCACGAATTCCTCCACGCGATCGGGCTCGATTTCGCCCAACTCTGCGCCGACGGCATCGACGCCGTCGTCACCCGCATCGAGATCGACTACAAGTTTCCGCTCCAGCCGCGCGACGCATTCGTCGTCAAGGTCGGCATGCACAAGCAGGGCCGCCTTCGCTTCGTTTTCGATCAGGCCATCTTCCGGAAAGCCGACGGCAAGCCCATCGTTGCGGCGCAGGTCACGGGCGTCCTGACCCAAAACGGACGGCCCATTGCGCCCGACTTGTTCGACGAGGTTCTCGCCGCCAATGGCAGGGAATCCCGACCGGATTTTCCGGGGATTGGCGACCGGGGTGCCGGGCGGGCCTAAGCGTGGCCCAATCATTGGAATTCCTTAACGACTCCCTATTTAGACGCGTTGAGGGATTGACTTGAGCGGCCTGCCTAGGCAAATTACCCCGCTATTTTATCTGAACCACATATCGAGGTTTTTTTATGGACAAAAAAACGACCCCTTATAAGGAAGAGAAGCTGAACGCGTTCGGAATGCCCGAAGGAAAAGGCATGTACCGTTCCGATTTCGAGCACACCAGTTGCGGCATCGGCTTCGTCGCCAACCTGAAAGGCCGCAAAAAGCACTCCATCATTTCGGATGCCCTCGGCATGCTCTCCTGCATGGAGCACCGCGGCGGTACCGGGTTCGACATCAAGTCCGGCGACGGGGCCGGCATCCTGTTCCAGATCCCGCACGAACTTTTCCTCGAAGAATGCCCCAAGGCCGGCATCAAGCTGCCCAAGTTCGGCGAATACGGCGTCGGCATGACCTTTTTCCCGCGCGACGAGGTCAAGCAGGCCGAATGCAAGGAGATCATTGAACGCAACCTCCGGAAAATGGGGATGCCCTTGCTCGGGTACCGTGTCGTGCCCGTAGATAATTCCGACCTGGGCCGCGACTCCGCCGCCACGGAACCGAGCGTCCAGCAGATCTTTATCGGGAAGCCCGCCGGCATGTCGGTCGAAAAGTTCGACCGCAAGCTTTTCGTCTTCCGCAAATACACCGAGCGCATCGCGAACGAAACCGTTTCGGGCATCGGCCCGGGCGGGCTGAACATCATCTCCTGCTCCTACAAGACCATCAACTACAAGGGGCAGCTGGTCACCGAGCAGGTCCCCCGCTACTTCCTCGACCTGCAGAACGAGTCCGCCGTCAGCGCCATCGCGCTGGTGCATTCGCGCTTCTCCACCAACACCTTCCCCTCCTGGAAGCTGGCCCAGCCGTTCCGCTACATCGCGCACAACGGCGAAATCAACACCAACAAGGGCAACATCAACTGGATGCGCGCTCGCGAAGTGCTGCTCACCTGCACCGCCTTCTCCCGCGAAGAACTCGAGATGATCTTCCCGATCTGCGATGTCAAGGCCTCCGACTCCGCCAACCTCGACATGGCCATCGAAATGCTCGTCCTCAGCGGGCGCTCGCTGCCGCACGTGCTGATGATGCTGATTCCCGAAGCGTGGCAGAACGACGAGGAGATGGATCCCGTCAAACGCGCCTTCTACGAATTCCATTCCGCCATGATGGAGCCGTGGGACGGCCCCGCATCCGTCTGCTTCACCGACGGCGTGCTCGTGGGCGCAACCCTCGACCGCAACGGGCTGCGCCCGTCGCGCTATTGCGTTACGGAGGACGACACCCTGATCATGGCGTCCGAAACCGGCGCCATCAACGTCGACCACACCAAGGTCAAGTTCCGCGGCCGCCTCCAGCCCGGCAAAATGTTCGTGGCCGACCTGGAGCAGGGACGCATTATTTCGGACGAGGAGCTCAAGGCCGATATCTGCTCGCGCCAGCCCTACGGCGAATGGGTCAAGCAGACGATGGTTCATCTCAAGGATCTGCCGTCGCGCGCCGACTACGAGCTCAAGCAGCCCAGCGAACAGACGCTTTTCCGTCGCCAGCAGACCTTCGGATTCTCCTACGAGGACATCACCGACATCATCAAGCCGATGGCGGTCGAAGGCAAGGAACCGCTCGGATCGATGGGGGCCGACAACCCGATTGCCGTGCTGTCCGACCGCCCGGTCCAGCTGTCGCACTATTTCAAGCAGCTCTTCGCACAGGTCACCAACCCGCCGATCGATCCGATCCGCGAACGCATCGTCATGGACCTGCGCACCTACGTGGGCGGCTTCAAGAACATCCTGACCGAGTCGCCGGAGCATTGCCGCCGCGTGGCCATCAAGCAACCGGTGCTGACCAACGAGGAGCTCGAAAAGCTCATCTTCATGGACCAAAACCATTTCCAGACCAAGCGCCTGGAAATCGTCTTCCCGGCCAACGGCATGCCCGGCACGCTCGAGCGCACGCTCGACCGCGTCTGCCGCTATGCCGAGGACGCCATCGACGAAGGCTACTCCACCATCCTGCTTTCCGACTTCACGACCAACTCCGACCATGCGCCGATTCCTTCCGTGCTGGCGGCGGCGGCCGTGCACCACTACCTCATCCGCGCCGGCAAGCGCGGCAAGGCCGACATCGTGATGGAAGTCGGCGATGTGCGCGAAGTCCACCACTTCGCCGCCATCCTCGGCTACGGCGCTTCCGCGGTGAATCCCTACATGGCGCTCGACACCATTCGCCAAATGGAAAAAGACGACCTGCTCAACGGCATCTCGTCCACCAAGGCGATCCAGAACTACATCAAGGCCATCAACGGCGGACTGCTCAAGATCTTCTCCAAGATGGGGATTTCCACCCTCGCCTCCTACCAAGGCGCGCAGATCTTCGAGATCGTCGGCATCAACTCCGATGTGGTCGAAAAATACTTCACCGGAACCGTCAGCCGCATCGAAGGCCTCAGCCTCGACGACATCGCCAAGGAAGCCTTGATGAAGCACCGCAAGGGCTTCCCGCCGCGCGGCGGCGGCGCCAAGGTGCTCGATCCCGGCGGCGACTACCACTGGCGCAAGGATGGCGAACGCCATCTCTTCAACCCGACGGTCATCAACCTGCTGCAGGAATGCACCCGCAACAACGACTACGCGCTCTACAAGAAATACTGCGCCGCGGTCGACGACCAGAACACCGCGGCCTGCACCCTGCGCGGTCTGATGGAATTCGCCTCCGACCGCCAGCCGATCCCGCTTTCCGAGGTCGAACCGGCCGAAAACATCCTCAAGCGCTTCGCCACCGGTGCCATGTCGTTCGGCTCCATTTCGTGGGAAGCCCACACGACGCTCGCCATTGCAATGAACCGCATCGGCTCGCGCTCCAACTCCGGCGAAGGCGGCGAGGATCCGATTCGCTACACGCCGCTTGAAAACGGCGACAGCATGAGCTCGGCGACCAAGCAGGTGGCGTCCGGCCGTTTCGGCGTCAACAGCTACTACCTCAGCCAGGCCAAGGAAATCCAGATCAAGATGGCCCAGGGCGCCAAGCCCGGCGAAGGCGGCCAGCTGCCGGGCCACAAGGTCAACGGCTGGATCGGCCGCACCCGCAATTCCACGCCGGGCGTGGGCTTGATCTCCCCGCCGCCCCACCACGACATCTATTCGATCGAAGACTTGGCCCAGCTGATCTACGACCTGAAGAACGCCAACCGCGATGCGCGCATCAATGTGAAGCTGGTGTCGGAAACCGGCGTTGGAACCGTGGCCGCCGGGGTCTGCAAGGCCAAGGCCGATGCGGTCCTCATTGCCGGTTACGACGGGGGGACGGGCGCCTCGCCGCTCAGCTCCATCAAACACGCCGGCCTGCCGTGGGAACTCGGCCTGTCCGAAACCCACCAGACGCTCGTCCGCAACCGCCTGCGCAACCGCATCGTGGTCCAGGCCGACGGCCAGATGAAGACCTCGCGCGACCTCGCGATTGCCACGTTGCTCGGCGCGGAGGAATGGGGCGTGGCGACGGCGGCGCTGGTGGTGCAGGGCTGCATCATGATGCGCAAATGCCACAGCAACACCTGCCCGGTCGGCATCGCCACCCAGCGCGGCGAACTGCGCGCGAAGTTCGACGGCAACCCCGACCACGTGGTCAACTTCTTCAAGTTCCTCGTCGAGGGGCTGCGCGAAATCATGGCCGAGCTGGGCTTCCGCTCCATCAACGAGATGGTCGGCAACTCGCAGTGCCTCAAGTTCCGCGACAACGTCGACCATTGGAAATACAAAAACCTGGATCTCTCGCCCATCCTCCACAAGGAAACGATCGGCCAAGAGGAGGGTACGTTCCATTCCAAGGACCAGAACCACATGCTCGAAAGCGTGCTCGACTGGAAACTGGTCGATGCCGCCAAGCCCGCGCTCGAAAACGCGCAAAAGGTCGAAGCGGAATTCGACGTGGTCAACACCGACCGCGCCATCGGCACCATCCTCTCGCATGAGGTGACCAAGATCTACAAGGACCAGGGGCTGCCCGACGGCACCATCCACTTCAAGCTCAATGGCTCGATCGGACAGTCGATGGGCGCGTTCATGTGCAAAGGCATCGAGCTGGAGCTCGAAGGCGACGCCAACGACTATGTCGGCAAAGGCCTTTCGGGCGGCCAGCTGGTCATCTACCCGAACAAGCTCGCGAAGTTCGTTGCGGAAGAGAACATCCTGGTCGGCAACGTCTGCTTCTATGGGGCGACCGGCGGCAAGGCCTACATCCGCGGCGTGGCGGGCGAACGCTTCTGCGTTCGCAACTCCGGCGCGGAAGTGGTGGTCGAAGGGATCGGCGACCATGGTTGCGAATACATGACCGGCGGCAAGGCGATCATCCTCGGCAAGACCGGCCGCAACTTTGGCGCGGGTATGTCGGGCGGGATCGCCTATGTCTACGACGCGGACGGCGATTTTGCCGATCGGTGCAACATGGAGATGATTGGCCTCGAGAAGGTGCATGCCATCGCCGAAGTGGCAGCGCTCAAGGAAATGGTTGCCACGCACCAGCTCAAGACCGGATCGACCGTCGCGGCCGGCTTGCTGGAAAATTGGGAGCAGTCGCTGGAGAAATTCGTGAAGGTGCTGCCGAAAGACTACAAACGCATGCTCGAATTCATCGAAGAGGTTCGTGCTTCCGGCAACTTCGATACCGAAGAGGAAATCGTTGATGCCGCGTTTGAATTGTCGATTGCCTAATCGTTAGCCGGAAGGAGTTTTTATCATGGGAAAGCCAACTGGATTTTTGGAATTTGTAAGGACCACCAACCCGATGCGCCCCGAAGAGGAACGCGTCAAGGATTGGGATGAAGTGTATGTGCTCCGCGATGAGCAGACCTGCCGCGAGCAGGGCGCCCGCTGCATGGACTGCGGCGTACCCTTTTGCCACCGCGGGGTGATGATGCAGGGCGGCGCCAGCGGATGCCCGATCAACAACCTCATCCCCGAGTGGAACGATCTGATCTACCGCAACCGCTGGAAAGAGGCGCTCGACCGCCTGCACCACACCAACAACTTCCCGGAGTTCACCGGCCGCGTCTGCCCGGCTCCGTGCGAAGCCGGTTGCGTGCTCGGCATCATCGAGCCTGCGGTAACGATCCACGACAACGAACGCACCATCATCGACAAGGGGTTTGAAAACGGCTGGGTGGTCCCCGAGCCGCCCGAAGTCCGCACCGGCAAGAAGGTCGCCGTCGTCGGTTCCGGTCCAGCGGGGCTCGCCTGCGCCGCGCAGCTCAACAAGGCCGGACACAACGTGACCGTCTACGAGCGCGCCGACCGCATCGGCGGCCTGCTGATGTACGGCATCCCGAACATGAAACTCGACAAGGCCGTTGTGCAGCGCCGCGTCGACATTCTCGCCGCCGAAGGCATCGAGTTCAAGACGGGCATCGAAGTCGGCAAGGATATCCCGGCCGACGAGCTGAAAAGGCAATACGACGCCATCGTGCTCACCACGGGCGCCACCAAGCCGCGCGACCTTCCCGTCGAAGGCCGCGACCTCAAGGGGGTTTATTTCGCCATGGAGTTCCTCGGCGCCAACACGAAAAGCCTGCTCGACAGCAAGCTCGAAGACGGCAACTACATCTCCGCCAAGGGGAAGAAAGTAATCGTCATCGGCGGCGGCGACACCGGTACCGACTGCGTTGGAACCTCGCTCCGCCATGGATGCGAGAAGGTGACCCAGCTCGAGATCCTTCCGAAACCCGAAGCCGACCGCAACCGTTCCTCCAACCCCTGGCCGCAGTGGCCCGCCAACCTGAAGACCGACTACGGCCAGCAGGAAGCCATCAAACTGCAGGGCGAAGATCCGCGCAATTTCTCGGTCATGACCCAGAAATTCGAGGGCGATGCCGACGGCAACCTGGTGGCCATCCACACGGTTGAAGTCGAGTGGGTCGACCGCGCGCCGAAAGCCATTCCGGGAACCGAAAAGCGCACGGAAGCGGATCTGGTTCTGCTGGCGATGGGCTTCCTCGGTCCGGAAGATCCGGTCGCGGAACAGCTCGGCGTCGAACGCGACGCGCGTTCCAACTACAAGGCCGACCACGAAATCTACACGACCAACGTCGACGGCGTCTTTGCCGCGGGCGACTCCCGCCGCGGGCAGTCGCTCATCGTCTGGGCCATCAACGAAGGCCGCGGCGCCGCCCGCGAGGTAGACACCTACCTGATGGGCGACACCGTCCTACCGTAAACGGCGCAGAGCACCGTTCTACGAACCAAAACCCGGAGCCGCCGCAAGGAACTCCGGGTTTTCGTTTTCTAACTCATGGAATTGCGCGGATGGATGATTAAACACCAATAATTTCGCGGCGCATGCTGTATAGGGCGAAGAGCACTTCTTCCTGCTCGCGTTGTCCAATGTCGTTGGCAGTCAACGAATCGAGTATGTCGTCGCAGACGGCCATGAATTCCGCCGCGTCGATGTTCATGCCCTTATGGGTTTCGAGCATGTTTTTGCCTTCGTAGACCTCGGGGCCGCCCGTGGCCTGGATGAAGAAGTTGGCAGCGCCTTGGCGCACCGCCTCGAGATTGTCGAGGTGCTTGTAGCGAGCTTGGATCTGCGGATTGGCCAGATGCTTGTCCAGCGCATCGCTGGCGATGCGGGTGATTCCCTCCGTGCCACCGAGTCTTTCATATAGTGAATCTGTCATTGCCGTCTCCTGTCGATTTTCGCGGCATCCATCATGAACACCGCGCCTAACGACACGGAATCTTAATAGCGTCCGGCGGGCTGTCGAGGATAAACGCGGGGAATATAAGTTCGTAAAGGATAGGTGTTTGGAACCCCATTCGGTTACGGTGCCGAGACTTAGGGGTCGTTGGCGCGGTCGGCTTCCTCGGTGGTGACCGCCACTTTGATGGCCTGAAGCTCGGCGGTGATGAGCTGGTCGATGGTGGTGTTCGGGCATTGGCTGAGCAACTCGGAGAGATCCTCGGTTTTCTCGAAGATGGTTTCCGGTTGGCCGTCCCCGGGTGCGTTTCGGCGGACTTCGAACCGGTATTCATGTTCGGCCCGGTCGCTGGCGGTAACGAACAGGTGGTGATCGATCCCCTGATACAGGAATTGGTCTTCGGCAATGATATGTCCTCTCATAGATGACCTCCGTTGTTGGCTGGAATATAAAGCATATCCCAAAGATTGGAAAGTTGGTTTTCGCTCCCGTTCGAAACCGCTAGGGTGTGGGGCATGAACAGGGCATTTAGAGGTTTGGTGGTTCCGGTGCTGACGCCGTTCGCGGAATCGGGGGAAATCGACCGGCGCGCATTTATCGAGCACTTGGAATATCTATCGCACCACGGCATTCGCCGCATCATGGTGAATGGGACGACGGCGGAGTTTTTTTCGCTTTTTCCGGAGGAGCGCAGAACGCAATTGATGCTGGCTCGCCGCCATTTTTCGGGGCTGATCGTGGCGCACGCCGGCGGGCTTGGGCTGAAGCAAAACCTGGAGGAGGTGCGCTGGGCAAACGAGCTCGGGGCCGATGCCGTGGCCGCGCTGCCGCCGATCTATCCGGCGGGGCTTTCGGAAGCGGGCGTCATTGAATATTTCAAGGCGCTCGGAGCGGCGGCCGAGGTGCCGTTCATTCTCTACAATTTCCCGAAGCATGCGGGGAATGCGCTTACGCCGCGCATTCTGGCCGCGGTTCCGCACGCGGCCCTGAAGGATTCGGCGCAGAATTTCGAACTGATGGAGCATACCCCCAGCTATTTCGTGGGCAGCAGCACCAACATTTTCGAGCCGATCCAGCAAGGCGCCGCGGGCTTCGTTGCCGCCACCGCCAATGTGCGCCCGGAGCTCTACGCCGCCATGGAAATGCTGCTGGTCGATGCCAAGGTGGGCGAGGCGGCGGTGATGCAGCAGGAAATCAGGGCCTACAGCGCGCAGTTCAGCACGGGGGGCGTCCCCGCGCTCAAGCAGGCGATTGCCCGCAAGTTGCCCGGGTATCCCGCGCACGTGCGCTGCCCGTTGCGTCCTTGAGCTAGAAGCTGTAGCGGAGGCCCAGGTTGACGTTGCTGTTTTTGCGCATCTGCCCAAAAAAGGTGTGGTCGTGTTCGCCCACGAAAAAGTTGCCGTTGGCGGAGACCGTCCAATGGTCGTTGACCTTATAGGTCGCGACCGGGCGGAAATAGGCATCGTTGTCGGACGGCGAATAGAAGGTGAAGAGACCGACCACCAGGTTTTGGTTCATCAGCATCTTCGTTAGGCGCAGCGTCAGCACGTGGCGAAACTCGTCGCGCGCGGCGGCGGTGCTCCCGAAGAGGGCGTTGTAGTCCTGTTCGTAGTCGTCGTGGTCCATCATCCACTCGAGATAATACTGCACGCCCGCGTTCAGGTCCTTGGCGATCTCGCGCTCGTAGCCCATCAGCCAGCGGAACTCGTCGTTGGGCACCATCTGCGTGGCGTCGGTTTGCTCGCGCGAGTCGTAGTAGCCCAGCTCCACGTTGGCCAGGCCGTTGCCGACCGATCCCTTGGCGCTCGCGCCCCAGACGTTCAGGCGCGGGAAGTAGGCCTCGCCCTCCGCCAGGTCCATCCCGACCGGGCTTTTCCAGAAGCCGTGGTAGCCGTAGAGCGCGCCTTCCCAGTTCAGCAGCGGACGATAGAAGCGCGCCGAGAGTTCGTGGTCCTGGAACCACCCGTCGCGTTCTCGGGCATTGAACTCGGTTCCGGTAATCTCCTGTGCCATCGGGCTCCAGTAGGAGAGGCGCGAGCCGTCCACGTAGCGGTCGGCATCCATCTGCGGCATGTAGGCCACATCGATGCTGCCGATCGCCGGGAAAAAGCTGGCATAGATCGCGTCCGAGGGCGCCTTCAGATATTCCTCGTCGCGCCCGAGCATGAACGAGTTCCAATCCTTCGGGAACAGGTCGTTGATGAAGAGCAGGTCGCCCGTGCCCCACGTCAGGATTTGGCGGCCGACCTTCATGTCGGCCCAGTCGATCGGCGTGAACAGCAGATTGAACTCGCGCAGGTCGATGAACCCGTCGCCGTTGTCGAGGTTGATCTTTTCCGGGTCGTCCGCCAACGCGTCGTAGAGCAGGTCGGCGCGCACCTGCAGCTCGGCGGCGTCGAAGTAGGTCAGCGCATCGAGCTGCAACCGCGCTTCGCCCAAGCCCATCTGATCCTGAGACGGATCGTTTTGCGTCCGCGCTCCCGCCCGCGTTTCCGCGAAGCCGTGGAGTTCGGTATCCAGCGCATGTGCTCCTGATGTCAGGAGCAATGCGCTGATGAAACTTGAAACCTGAAACTTGAAACTTGAATTAGCCATGACCTGTCCTTTGTTTCTTCGCGTC
>NZ_JBFJYW010000016.1:0-23163 GCF_041622395.1 Pontiella sp.
AAAGATGTTGTCGGTCATGTTGTCCATGAGCTGGCGCAGCAGTTCGCTATGTCCGGGAATCATCGGGGGCCTCCTTGTGTCGCCGAAACGTGGCGGTATAGTAAATCCGCCGAGGGCCGGGAACAAGGCCGGCTATGAACTTTTAATCGGCCCGCAGGAGGAGTTGCGGATGATGAGGCGCCCTTCGAGCGTAACGCGCAGGGCGGGGCTGTCGGGGAAGTTGATGCGGCTGAGCATGACGCGCACGGCGGTTCGGCCGATGTCCCGGCAGGGTTGGTGGTAGCTCGAAAGGGGAACGCTGAGCAGCGAGGCATATTTAACGTCGTCGAAGCCGCAGACCTGGAGCTGGTGCGGAATGTCGGCGCCGAGGTCGAGCAAGGCGCGCAGCAGCGGGGCGGCGGTGGCATCGTTGGCGCAGAGGATGCCGTCGGCCTTGGCGTCCATCAGGTTCCGGGCGGTTGCTTCGGGGTCGCCGGCGAGGAACTCGACATCCTTCAGGCTCTTGGCGGAGAGCCCGCTCTGCACGAGCGCTTCGTGGCAGCCGATGCGCCGCAATTGAATGGTCATGGCGGGGTTGCCGGCGGTGACGAAGGCCAGGTGCCGGCATCCGTTGTCGAGCAGGTGCCGCGCCATGATGTAGCCGGCTTCGATGTTGTCGATCCCGATCAGGTCGTAGGGCGTCTGCCGCGGCCAGGCGTAGACATCGCGGTCGAGCAGCACGACCCGAATCCCGTTGCGGGTGAGCCGCCGGATGATTTCGAGGTTGAAGGCCTGCTGGTTGTCGATGTGCTCGATCGGCGTGAAAAATACCCCGTGCACGCCGGCTTCGATGAACCGCTCCGTCAACTGGTCGGCCAACCGGGACGGTTCGCGCTCGAGGCTGAGTTCCGGCGGCCGGATGATCTGCATGCCGTTTTCCTGGGCGGTTTCGATGATGCTGGAGCAGATCGGTTCGAAAATCTCCGTTTCGTGCAGGCGCGGCACCAGCAGGCCGGCGGTCAGCACCGATTTGCCCGGCGAGAGCACCTGCGTGCCGAATCCGGCGCGGCGGCGCACCATCTTTTCTTCGCTGAGCAGGTTGAGCGCCTTGGCCACGGTGGGGCGCGAAACCGAGTGCGATTTTGCCAGTTCCTGTTCCGTTGGAAGCAGTTCCCCGGGTTTGTAGGTCTGGTTTCGGATCGAAAGTTTTATTTTGTCGTATATCTGCAAGTACGTTGGTTTGGAAGGATTCATGCATGAAAAGTAAACGTAATGATAAGGTAATGCAAATGTAAAAATCGCAAATATGTTTACAATTCGGCCTTTCGTGCGAACCTGTGATCGTCAAATCAGGAAAAGCACCAGAATCAAACGACTAGGAGACAGTGATGAATGAAAAGTTTACAACGGCAGGAATCGGCGAGCTGCTTTGGGATGTTTTTCCCAATCACAAACGTCTCGGCGGTGCGCCGGCCAACTTCGCCTGCCACTGCAACCAGCTGGGCGCGGAATCCTATCCGGTAAGTTGCCTGGGGGCCGATCCGCTCGGCGCGGAGATTCGCGTCCGCCTGCAAGAAATGGGGGTGAGCGATGCGTTCGTAATGGAGGCCGATGCCTTTCCGACCGGCACCGTCGAGGTGGTGCTCAACGCCGCGGGCAAACCGACCTATCAAATCCACGAGGACGTCGCATGGGACCACATCCCGTATTCGGAAGAGCTCCGGCAACTGTCCGCCCGACTGGATGCGGTTTGCTTCGGCTCGCTGTCGCAGCGTTCGGGCGAATCGCGCGGCACCATCCGCTCGTTCCTGCAACAGATGCCGGAGCACGCGCTGAAGATCTTCGACGTCAATCTGCGGCAGCACTTCTATTCGAAGGAGCAAATCGACGAATCGTTGCGGCTGGCGAATGTGCTCAAGCTCAGCGATGAAGAGCTTCCGGTGCTGGCGGGCTATTTCGGCCTCGAAGGCGATACGATGGCCCAGCTGGGCATGCTGCGCGAACGGTTCGGGTTGCGGCTGGTCGCCTACACCCGCGGGCCGGACGGCAGCGTGCTGGTGGGCGTGTATGAAAACGACGATTTTCCCGGTTGCGAAGGCGTGGCCGTGGATTCGGTCGGCGCGGGCGATTCGTTCACCGCCGCGCTGTGCATGGGCGTGCTGAAAGGGTGGTCGCTCAACGAGGTGAACCGGTTCGCGAACGAGGTGGCAACCTTTGTCTGTTCCCAGAAGGGGGCGACGCCGGATTTCCCGGCGGAGCTGATCGGTAAGGTGGTCGCCCCGTGAGGAGGGCGTGTTTTTAATCGACGAAGAGGAAGGGAAGGCATAAACTTCTTTGTCGCAAAGGTAGAGTAGTAGGAATCAAAAGGTTAACGGAGGATATCATGAAAAACAAAATTATCGGAATGGTGGCAGGTATTGCGTGTTTGTCTCTGGTTGGATGCGATCGGAGCGGTGGCGGCGATGGACAGGTGAAGGTCGGCATGACGGTGCAGGATTTGAGCAATCCCACCTGGTCGGGCTATTGCCAGGCCATTCAGAAAGAAGCCATCGCCAACGGCGCGAAGATGAGCTATGTCGCCTGCGAGAGCAATGTCTCCAAACAAATGGAGCAGATCGAAAACTTCGTGGCCCGCGGCATGGATGTTATCATTGTTCATCCGGCCGACCCGGCCGGCATCGAAAGCGCCTGCAAAGAAGCGATGGAGCGCGGCGTGAAAATCATCGCCTGGGACGACGACCTCGAAAACGCCGATATGCGTTGGCTGATCGACAACCACGATCTGGGCTATCAGGTGGGCAAGGAAGCCGCCGAATTCATTAAAAAGGTCCACGGCGGCAAGGCCGAGGTGGCCATCCTCAACTATCCGCAGCTGCCGGTTCTGCTGGCCCGCGGCAACGGCATCCGCGATGCGATCACCGAACTGGCGCCCGGCGCGAAGATCGTGGCGGAAACCAGCGCGATCAACCCCGATGAGGGCATCACCAAGATGGAAACCATCTTCCAGTCCAACCCGAACGTGAAGGTCGTCTGCTGCATCGGCGGCGGCGGTTCGGTGGGCGCCAACGAGGCCGCCAAGGCCGCCGGCAAAGACGCGCCCGACTTCGGCGTGTTCGCCGTGGACGCCACCAAACCCGAGCTCGATGCCATTAAAAACGGCGAAGCCGTGAAGATGAGCGTGATTGTTACCGGCACCGACGAAGACGTGGCTTCGACCGTCTATGGCTTCGTGGCCAAGCTCGCCGCCGGCGAAGAACTGCCGGCCCGCGTCTATCGCGAGCTCATCCCCGTCACCATCGACAACGTCGACCAATACTACAAAAAATAGGGCGAATCCGATGCTTCTCTTGCAATTAAACAACATTACCAAACGATATCCCGGCGTCGTGGCCTTGAACGATGTTAGCCTGGATGTCGTCAAAGGCGAGGTCCACGCGCTCGTCGGCGAAAACGGGGCAGGCAAATCGACGCTGATCAAAACCTGCACCGGCGCCGTGATCCCCACCGAGGGAACGATCACGGTGCGCGGACGCGAGTTTTCCTCGCTGACGCCCAAGCTCTCCGAGCAGCAGGGCATTGCCGTGATCTACCAGGAGTTCAATCTGGTCGATGAACTTTCCGTGGCCGAAAACATCTTTCTCGGGCGGGCGCTCCGCAAGGGCATCATGATCGACAAAAAAGCCATGGCGAAGGAAGCGGCCAAGATCTTCGAACAGTTCGACATCGATATCGATCCGAACGAATTGGTGGGCAACCTGACCGTCGGGTACCAACAGCTGGTCGAGATCGCAAAAGCCGTATCCCAGGATGCCCAGATCCTCATCATGGACGAGCCCTCGGCCCCGCTGACCCAGGCCGAAGCCGAGTCCCTCTACGTGATGGTCGAAAAGCTCAAGGCCAAGGGCGTGACGATCGTCTACATCTCGCACCGCATGGAAGAGATCTTCCGCCTGTCGGACCGGATCACGGTTTTGCGCGACGGACAGAAGATCAAAACACTCAACACCTCCGACACCAATCTCGACGATCTCGTCAAGTTGATGGTGGGCCGCGAGCTGAAGGAAACCTATCCGGCGCGCACCCACCAGATTGCCGACGAGGTGCTGTTGGAGGTGGATAACCTTTCCGGCAACGGCGTGCACGACATCAGTCTGCAGATCCGCAAGGGCGAAGTGCTGGGGCTGGCCGGGCTGATCGGCGCGGGCCGCACCGAGCTCGCCGAGCTGCTCTTCGGCGTCAGGCAGCGGAGCGCCGGGCGCGTCGTGCTGCACGGCAAGGAGGTCCGGCCGAGATTCCCGCGCGAGGCGATCGATAGCGGAATCGCCTTGGTGCCGGAAGACCGCAAGAAGCAGGGCGCGCTGCTGGAAGTCGACATCAAGGGCAACATCAGCATGGCGATCCTCGAGCGCATCTCCAGGTTCTGCACGGTCAACAAGAAGGAGGAGAAGCGCGTTGCCGAATATTACAAGGAGTCGATCCGGATCAAGACGCCGAATCTCGAACAAAAGATCAAAAACCTCAGCGGCGGCAACCAGCAGAAGGCCATTATTGCCAAATGGTTGGCAACGGAACCTTCGCTCGTGATTTTCGACGAACCCACGCGCGGCATCGACGTCGGCGCAAAATCGGAAATCTATGCGCTGGTTAACACCTTGGTCGAATCGGGCAAGGCCGTTTTGATGATTTCCTCCGAGATGGAGGAGGTCATGGGCATGTCGGACCGCATCATGGTGCTGCGCCAGGGGCGTGTCTCGGGCGAGCTGGAGCGGAAGGATTTCAATCAGGAAACTATTATGGGGTACGCCTCGCAATCTTAACCAAGAATGGAAAGCAACATCATGAAAAAAACAGATTCAAGTAAAGCCGTCGGCGCGATGGCGGCCTCGATTGGAAAGACGTTCGGGATCTACATTGTCCTGCTGGCGCTGATGGTCTTTTTCTCGATCGCATCGGAAAACTTCCTGGACAGCAACAACCTGCTCAACGTGGCGCGGCAGGTCTCGATGATGGGCATCGCGGCGGTGGGCTTCGCCTTTGTGCTGCTGTTGGGCGGGATCGACCTCTCGATCGGTTCGCTCATCACGCTGGTGAACATCTCCACGGCGTGGCTCATGGTCAACGCGGGATGGAACCCGTTGCTGGCGGTTCTCTTTGCGCTGTTGCTCTCGGCGGCGGTGGGCTTTTTCAACGGCTGGATCATTTCCAACCTGCAGATGCCGCCGATCATCGTCACCCTGGCCATGATGATCATCATCGAAGGTGTGGCCTATCTCATCTGCGGCGGCCTGCCGATCTATGGTTTCCCGCAATCCTTTTCCGTGATTGGCCAGGGCTACGTCGGTCCGGTACCGATCCCGGTCATCATCATGGTGATCGTCATGGGGCTGGGCATGTTCATCCTTCGCAAGACCTACTTCGGCCGCTACTTCTATGCCGTCGGCGGTAACGAGGAGGCGGCGGAGCTCTCCGGCATCAACGTCAAGCGCGTGAAATACCTCGTCTACACGCTCTCCGGTTTCTTCGCCGGCATCGCGGGCGTCGTCATGCTCTCGCGCACCAACTCCGGTCAGGTGATTTCGGGCAAGGGTTTCGAGTTCCTGGTGCTCACCGCCTGCGTGCTCGGCGGCGTCAGCGTCAGCGGCGGCTCCGGCAAGATCTCCAACGTGCTCGGCGGCGTGCTGGTGCTCGGCGTGCTCAGCAACGGTCTGGTGCTGCTCGACGTGGACGACTATGTCCAGAAAGTGATTCGCGGCTCGGTGCTGTTGATCGCCGTGGCGCTCGACTGCCTGCAACATCGCAAAAAAGCCTAACGCACCGGCACGCTATCAAAGACAGGAGTCCCTTATGAAAAAAACCGTTCAACTCAAACAGGAAAACCTTCCTCGGCTCGCGGACCGGATGGTCGTCCCGACCTACGACCGCGGCACCGCCAAGGCCGGCATCGTCCACGTCGGCGTCGGGGGCTTCCACCGTTCGCACGAAGCCTACTATACCGACGCACTGATGAACGAAACCGGTGCGGCGGAGTGGGGCATCTGCGGCGTCGGGCTGCGCGAGGCCGACCGCAAAATGCGCGACATCCTCAAGGAGCAGGATTTTCTCTACACCCTGCTCGTCAAGCATCCCGACGGGAAGGCCGAAACGCGCGTCATCGGGTCGATTGTCGACTTCATGCTCAGCGTCGACAACCCAATGGCGGTCATCGACAAGATGGCGCACGAAGATACGAAGATTGTTTCGCTGACGATTACCGAAGGCGGCTACAATTTCCATCCCGTCACGGGCGAGTTCATGTTCAACAATCCCGACGTGCAGCACGACCTGGCGCATCCCGATAGCCCGAAGCTGGTCTTCGGCTATCTCACCGCCGCACTCAAAAAACGGCAGGAGGCCGGGGTGCCGCCCTTCACCGTGCAGTCGTGCGACAACGTCCAGCATAACGGCGACATGACCAAGAAAATGCTGCTGGCCTTCGCCCGGGAGCAGGATCCGGAGCTCGGCGATTGGATCGAAGCCAACGTCTGTTTCCCGAATGCGATGGTCGACCGCATCACGCCCGTCACCACGCCGGTCGACATCGCGTTGCTGGCAAGCGACTTCGGCGTGGCCGACGGTTGGCCCTGCACCTGCGAGCCGTTCTGCCAATGGGTGATCGAGGATAATTTTTCCAATGGCCGCCCGGCATGGGAAAAGGTCGGCGCGCAGTTCGTGCCGGATGTCACGCCCTACGAAAAGATGAAGATTCGCCTGCTCAACGCCGGCCATTCCGTGCTGGGGCTGCTGGGCTCGATCCACGGGCACGAAACCATCGACGGCGCGGTCGCCGACCCGTTGTTCGCCCAATACCTTCGCGCCTTCATGGATCGCGAGGCCACGCCCGTGCTCGATGAAGTCGAAGGCATCAACCTCGACGACTATAAAGACAGCCTCATCTATCGTTTCGGCAATCCGAACATCAAGGATAGCCTGGCGCGCATCTGCCTCGAAAGTTCGGCCAAGCTGCCCAAGTTCCTGATCTCCACGATTCGGGAAAACCTCGCCGCCGACGGGGGCATTGAATTCGCAACGCTGGTCATTGCCGCTTGGTGTCTTTACAGCGACACGGGCCTCAGCCGCCACGGTGTCGAACTCGAAATCGTCGATGAGATGAAAGACGAGCTCCACCAGGCCGCCGCGGGAACGAAAGACGATGTGCTGTCCTTCCTGCGCATCGACCCGATCTTCGGCGACCTCGTCGAAAACGAACGCTTTACCGCGCTCTACACCGAGATGGTCGAGGCGCTTTATGCCGATCCGAACATCGACCGGTTGATGGAGAAAAACCTGGCCGGATAACCCCTTCGCATCGAAGTGCGAAACCCAGAGAGAGAGACGGATGCGGAGGACGCGGTGTTCGCGATACGGTTCCTTCGCTCCTTAAAAAGAAAACAGCAGGAGACAACCCATGAAGAAGCAAATCATAACTGCATTGATCGCATCATCGAGCCTCGCGCTGGCGGAAGACGCCGCCACAACGAAGGCGTGGTATGAAGAGGATCGGCTGTTCAGCCGCCACGAAAGCATGGAGGAGTCCGGCATTTCGCCGTTCCTCTATATCGACACCATCTATGCGGCAAACGTCGACGGCGGCAGAGAGACCGACGACAACTTCACCGCCCAGACCTATGCCGGGGTGGATCTGGATCTGGAAAAATTGTTCGGCATCGAAGATGCCGTCGTGAAAATTTCGATGGTGAACCGCCAAGGCAACGGCATTGCCGGGGATGTGGGCGGGATCTACGATCCCATGTGCATCAACGGCGGCGCCGCCGGCCAGGTGGCTTGGCTGTATCAGCTCTGGATCGAAAAAAACTTCGGCGATGATCTGGCGGTCAAGTTCGGCCGCACGTCCATGGATGAGGATTTTGCCAATAACGATCTCTATCGCTATTCGCTGAGCACCGCCATCAATGGCCCCATCCGTTCCATGATGCTGGACAATGCCCAGATCTATTCCTTCCCGCTGGGCCTGTGGGGGGGGCGCGTGAAATACAACCTCTCCGACGAGCATCAGTTCCAGCTGGGGGCCTATCAGATCAACGATTCGATCTGGGGCGATTACGTCAAGGGAACGGACTGGAGTTTCAGGGGCGATGACGGCGTAACCTTGATGGCGCAGTATGACTGGACGCCGCAAATCATGGAGCGCCCGGCCCGGCTCTATCTCGGCATCGCCGATTCCGTTTATGACTACGACGATTTCGATGGCGGGGAAACCTCCAACCTGCTGCGGTTCTATGGCCACTTCGATTTCGAAGTCGCGGACGGGCTGAAGCTGTTCACGTTCGGCGCGTATACCACGCAGGATGAAACGGCCTCGGTCCCCCTGCAGATCAGCGGCGGCGCAAACTGGAAAGGCCTGTTCCCCGGCCGCGAAAACGACCACACCATGGCCTTCGTGACCTATGCCGGTCTCAGCGATGTGTTGGGCGAAAACAACGTGGATGATAACAATGATCCCGATCCGTACGACGCCGATGCAGAAATGGTCTTTGAACTCGGCCATCGCATCCAGATCATCCCGAGTTTCTACATCCAGCCTTCCGTGCAGTATATCGTTAATCCCGGTGCCGGTGCCAATGGCGATCTCGACGACGCCTTGGTTCTGGGCGCCTGGGTCGGCGCCGCGTTCTAGAAAAAAATAAATCGTAGTCCCGCCTTTAGGCCGCCTTCGCGGGCGATCGCCTAAAGGCGGAACTGCCTATCAGGAGAAACGTTCCCAATGGAATTCGTGGAATTGAAAAAGTATGTTGGCTCGATGGATCAGCTGGCGTTTGTGCGGACGTCGGTGCTGGACGACGGGCGAGGGCGGGGGATCCGGATTGCGGATGTGAACAACGGCAGCGGACTGCGCTTCACCGTGTTGCTCGACCGCGGGATGGATATCGGCGATGCCGCCTGCAAGGGCCTTCCCTTCGCATACCAAACCCCCGTTGGAACCGTCCATTCATCGCACTACGAGCCGGAGGGGCTGCGCTGGCTGCGCAGCTTCGGTTGCGGGTTGCTGACCGGATGCGGCCTTTCGAACATCGGCGTGCCCGACGGTGAGCACGGACTCCACGGCCGGCTTTCCAACACGCCCGCCGAAAACGTTTCGATCTCCAAGGATTGGCTCGACGGTAAATATGTCCTGTCCGTCAGCGGTACCGTTCGCGAGGTCAGCTTCTTCGGCGAAAACCTGGAGCTGCGCCGAACCATCTCGACCGCCATGGGCGAGAACTCGATTTGCGTCAGCGACGCCATAACCAACCGAGGCGTGCGCCCGGCTCCGATGATGATCCTCTACCACATCAATGCCGGCTTCCCGTTGCTGGATGAAAGCGCCGTGCTCGAAGGGCGTGTGCGGGAAACCACGCCCCGCACCGAAGACGCCGCCGACGGAATCGGCCAATGGAACCAATGCCAACCGCCCACCGCCGGATATGCCGAACAGTGTTTCTACCACGATGTCGAGGCCGACGCCGATGGCATGGCGCGCATGACCCTGCGCAATCCAAGCGGCGGAACGGCGATGGAGATCGCCTACCGCAAGGCCGAGTTGCCGTACTTCACCCAATGGAAAATGATGGGCGAGCAGGAATACGTGATGGGGCTGGAGCCCTCCAACGGGCTGCTCGACGGCCGCGGCATCGAAGAGGCGTCCGGCCGGCTCCGCATGCTCAAGCCCGAAGAGACGGAAACCTGCCGGCTTACGATTTCTTTCCGCCCCTAAAGCCCGTGGCTCGGCTCCGAACCGGCCGAGCTGCTTGCGCCATCGCTTGAGCTCGGCACGGCGGATTGAACGGGGTGCGACGCGCTACCAGCATTGGGCGCTGGCGGCGCGGCGCAGGTGGATGCAATCGACCGTGATGTTTTCGGGCAGACGGCAGAGATAGGCGACGGCTTCCGCCACGTCTTCGGGCTGGATCATTGCCGAAAAATCGGTCAGGTCGGGGCGCGACTGCTTGACCATTTCGGTGGCGACGCCGCCGGGGCAAATGGCGTGGACGCGGATGTTGTGCGCGCGGCCCTCTTCGATCGCGGTTTTGGTCAGGCCGAGCAGGGCATGCTTGCTCGCCCCGTAGGCGGCCTGGTTCGGGTAGCCCTTTACGCCGACGACCGATGAAATGTTGATGATGCGTCCGCCGCCGGATTCCATCATGGATTTCATTGCTTCGCGCAGGCAGAGAAACGAACCCTCCACGTTGGTCGATTGGATCTTCCGGAACTCCTCCAGGGAAAAGCCGACGATTTCCCCGAAGATGCCGATTCCGGCATTGTTGACCAGCAGCTCGACCGGGCCGGCCTGCCGAAACAGTTCGATCACCTCGTTTTCGTTGGAAAGATCCGCCGGAAAGGTGGACACCTCGGCCCCGAGCGCTTCGCAGGCGGCTCGAACGGTTTCCAGCTTCGCTTGGTCGCGTCCGGTTAAATGCAGCGCCCATCCTTCCTGGGCCAACCGTTTGGCTATGGCTTCCCCGATTCCCCGGCTGGCCCCGGTAATCAATGCTTTGCGTGTTTCCATCGGCTTGTTCCTTTGCTGGGTTCTTCTGAAGATTCGAGCCAAATAAAAACTGAAAAAACACTTGTTGCAAAGCCAAATGATGGTAAAACGATACCAATACGAAAGTGTAAGGAAAGCAAAAGGAAGCCGAAAGGGGTTATGAGTTCCAGTTTTGCAGAGCGTAAATCGGTCATTCTCGACCTGCTGATGGAAGAGAGCAGCGTCAATGTGTCCGAATTGGCCAAGCGGTTGAATGTGACCGTTGTCACTGCGCGCGCCGACCTGGCCGCCCTGGAAGAGGAAGGTTTGCTGGTCCGCACCCATGGCGGCGCCGTTCCGGCCCGACACACCAAGATCATGGAGCGCATGCGGGCGGAGCAGGGCGTGAAACGCGCCATTGCCAAGGTCGCCGCCGCGAAGGTGGAGGATGGCGACACCATCATCATTTCCGCCGGAACCACCACCGCGCTGATTGCCAAGTATCTTTTGGGCAAGCGCGGGGTTCACATCGTGACCAACAATACGTTGGTGCTCACCTACGCCCGCACCAACCCCCAACTCCGCGTCACCTTGGTCGGCGGCGAGTTCCGCCCGGAGGAAGAGGGCGTGGTCGGTCCCCTCGCCCTGAAAGCGATCGACCAATTCTATGTTTCCAAAGCCTTCATCGGCATCGACGGCGCATCCGTTAAGCAGGGCTTTACGGCCCACTTCGTCGAAAGCGCCGACCTGGTCCGCAAGATGGCCGAGCAGGCCGACCAGGTCATTGCCATTACCGATTCGAGCAAGTTCGGCAAGCCGGGCTTCGCGCGCATTTTGCCGTTCGACGGGGTTGATGTACTCGTCACGGATAACAAATTAACCAAAGAGTTTGAAATCGAGATGACCAGCGCAGGAGTGCGCATCGTCAAATCCTAACGTTCCAAGGAGAAGAAACCATGGCTACAGAAGTGCTAATGCCCCGGCAGGGCCAGTCCGTCGAGTCCTGCATCATTATTGAATGGAAAGTAAACGAAGGCGACGTCGTCACCGAAGGGCAGGCGCTCTGCGAGGTGGAAACCGACAAGGCGACCTTCGAAGTCGAAGCCACCGCTTCCGGCACGGTCCTCGGCATCTTTTATCCGGCCGAAGCCGACGTCGAAGTCCTCAAGGTCATCGCCGCCATCGGCGAACCCGGCGAAGACATCTCCGCGATGCGCCCGACCGACGACGCCGCCCCGGCCCCGGCAGCCGCCCCGGTTGAACAAAAAGCCGAAGCCGCGCCGGCTCCGGTTGCCGCGCCGGTTGCCGCGACCGCACCGGCCGGTTCCGCCACCGGGGTTTCCCCGCGCGCCAAGAACCTGGCGGCGAAGAAGGGGGTCGACCCAACCACCCTCGCCGGTTCCGGCCCGAACGGACGCGTCATCGAGCGCGACGTGGCCGCCGCCCAAGCCATTACCCCGGCCGCCGCCGCCAAGGCCGCCGCCGAAGGATTGCCGATCCCGAGCACCGGAACCGGAATGGGCGGTCGCATTACCGCCGCCGACCTGATGGCCGTTGCTCCCGAAGCCGTCGGCGAAGCCGTTGCCGCCATGGACTTCCCGGGCGCCGTTAAGGAAATCCCGGTCAAGGGCGTCCGCAAAGTGGTTGCCGGCCGCATGATGGCTTCGCTCCAGAACACGGCGCAGCTCACGCTCAACACCTCGGCCGATGCCCGCTCCGTACTCGGCTACCGCGCCAAATGCAAAGCCGCTCCGGAAGAATCCGGCGTCGGCGGCATCACCATCAACGATGTGGTGCTCTACGCGACCGTCAAGACGCTCGGCGAGTTCCCGGAACTCAATGCGCACATGCTCGGCAATAAAATCGTCGAATACGGCAACGTCCACCTCGGCTTAGCCGTCGATACCCCGCGCGGCCTGATGGTTCCGGTGATCCGCTACGCCAACCTGATGAGCCTCAAGCAGCTCTCCGCCGAAGCGAAGCGCCTGGCCAAGGCCTGCATCGCCGGCACGGTCGATCCGGACGCACTGACCGGCGGCACGTTCACGGTGACCAACCTCGGCGCGATGGGCATCGAAAGCTTTACCCCGGTGCTGAATGCGCCGGAAGTCGGTATCCTCGGCGTCTGCGCGGTCCAGCCCAAGCCGGTCATGAAGGGATCCGAGGTCGAGTTTGTTCCGCACATGGGACTTTCACTGACGTTCGACCATTGCGCCGCCGACGGCGCGCCGGCCGCGCGCTTCCTCGCCAGCCTGCGCATCAAGCTGGCCGCATTTGAACTCACACTTGCAGGATAAGGAGAAAATTTATGGCTACTGAAGTATTAATGCCGAGGCAGGGACAGTCCGTCGAGTCCTGCATCATTATCGAGTGGAAAGTCGCCGAGGGCGACACCGTTGCCGCCGGGCAGGCACTCTGCGAAGTCGAAACCGACAAGGCCACCTTCGAAGTGGAAGCGCCCGAGGCCGGAACGGTTCTGGGCATCTTCTACCCGGCCGAAGCCGACGTCGAAGTCCTCAAGGTCATCGCCGCGATCGGTGCTCCGGGCGAAGACATTAGCGCCATGCGGCCTGCGGATGCGGAAGCAACGGCGGCGGCACCCGCGCCGGTAGCGGAAGCCAAAGCCGCTCCCGCTCCCGCACCGGTTGCGAAAGCCAAAGCGGCTCCGGCCCCGGTGGCGAAGGTTTCCACGGGAGCGCAATACGACCTCATCATCATCGGTGCCGGCCCGGGCGGCTACGAAATGGCCGAACGCGCCGGGCACAAGGGCCAGAAGGTGCTGCTGATCGAAAAGAAATATCTCGGCGGCGTCTGCCTCAACTGGGGCTGCATCCCGACCAAGACCCTGCTCAACTCCGCCAAGCATTTCGTGCACGCCAAGGAAGCGCCGGAATTCGGCGTCACCACCGGCGAAGTCAAGTTCGACCTCGGCAAGACCATGGCCTGGAAGCAGGAAGTCATCGAGACCCTTCGCGCCGGCATTGCCGGGCAGATGAAGAAAAGCAAGGTGGAGGTGCTCTTCGGCGAGGCCAAGCTGATCGGCTCCCGCCAGGTGGAAGTCGACGGTACGATCTACGAAGGCGACAACGTCGTGATTGCCACGGGCGGTTCGCCGTTCGTTCCGCCGATCCCCGGCGCCGACCAGCCGCATGTGATGACCAGCAAGGAAATCCTCAGCGTCGAAACCATGCCGAAATCGCTCGTCGTGATCGGCGGCGGGGTCATCGGCGTCGAGTTCGCCAGCTTCTTCAGCAGCCTCGGCGTGAAAGTCGACGTGATCGAGATGCTCGACGAAATCATCCCGTTCATGGATCGCGGCCAGGCCAAGCGCTTCCGCGCCGCCCTCAAGGGCAAGGTCGGGTTCAATCTCGGTTGCCGCGTGACGGCCATCGACGGCCACGCCGTGAAGTATGTCGACAAGAAGGGGGAGGAAAAAGCGATCAACGCCGATATCGTGCTGATGTCCGTTGGCCGTTCGCCGAATCTCGCCGGCATGGGCTTCGAGGAAGCCGGGCTGGACTTCGACCGCCGCGGCATCAAGACCGACGACCAGCAGCGCACCAACCTGCCGAACGTCTACGCCATCGGCGACGTGACCGGCAAGTCGCAGCTCGCGCACTCGGCGACCCGCATGGGCGAGGTTGCGCTCAACACCATTCTGGGCAAGAAAGACCGCTTTCGCACCAACGCCATTCCGTGGGCGGTCTATTCCATGCCGGAGATCGCCGGCTGCGGCATGACCGAGGACCAGGCCAAGGAGGCCGGGCACAACGTCGCTTCCGCATCGCTGCCGATGATGATGAGCGGACGCTTCCTGGCCGAAAACGGCAAGACGGGCCCCGGTCAGGTGAAGGTCGTGATCGATGCGGATACCCGCGCCATCCTGGGGGTCCACACGTTCGGTGCCTACAGCTCGGAATTCATCTGGGGCGTCGCCGCCATGATCGAAGCCGGGCTGCGGGTCGAAGACGCGCAGGAAATCGTGTTCCCGCACCCGACGGTCGGGGAAGTCATTCGTGCAACCATGTTTCAGTTTTAATTAATTAATTCAGGAGAAAACCAATGCCAAAGAATCAAGTCATATGCCCCGAAGAATCCCGCAAGGCGGGGGAAGTCACCTTCAAGCCGATTCCGATCAACCAGTATAAATCGGACTACAAGAAGGAAGAGAAAAAGTACGGCAAGAAGCGTCTGGTCAAGATGTACTACGACATGCTGATGATCCGCGAATTCGAAACCATGCTCAACCAGATCAAGGTTCAGGGTTCCTACGAAGGCATGGAATACAACCACCCGGGGCCCGCCCACTTGTCGATCGGTCAGGAAGCCGCCGCAGTCGGCCAGTCCGTTCACCTCGACACCGACGACTACATTTTCGGTTCGCACCGTTCGCACGGGGAAATCATGGCCAAGTGCCTTTCGGCCATCAGCAAGCTCGACGACGGCAAGCTGACGGAAATCATGGAAGGGTTCTTCGATGGCGCCACCTTGAAAGTGGTTAAGGACGGCTCGCACGAGACCGTGAAGGACCTCGCCGAAGATTTCATCCTGTACGGAACGCTGGCGGAAATCTTCGCGCGTCAAACCGGCATCAACAAAGGCCTCGGCGGCTCGATGCACGCCTTCTTCATTCCGTTCGGCTCCATGCCCAACAACGCGTTGGTGGGCGGCTCCGCCGACATCTCGGTCGGTTCGGCCATGAACAAGCTGATCAACCGCAAGCCGGGCATCGTGATTGCCAACATCGGGGATGCCTCGATGGGTTGCGGCCCGGTATACGAAGGAATCTGGATGGCGGCGATGGACCAGTATGTCGAACTCTGGGACAAGGACTTCGGGCATCCGCCGGTCATGATCAACATCATGAACAACCAGTACGGCATGGGCGGCCAGACCGTCGGCGAAACCATGAGCTACAAGTTCGCGGCCCGCATTGGTGCCGGCGTCAACCCCGACCAGATGCACGCCGAGCGCGTGGACGGGTACAACCCGCTGGCCGTGGCCGACGCCACCGAGCGCAAAAAGAAGATCCTGCTCTCCGGCAAGGGCCCGGTTCTGCTCGACATCGTGACCTACCGCATGTCCGGCCACTCGCCGTCCGACGCGTCTTCCTACCGCTCGAAGGAAGAGATGGAACTCTGGGAAGCCCAGGATTGCGTACGCACGTTCGGCGAATACCTGATCAGCAACGGTGCCCTCACCGAAGCCGACGCGGAAGCGATGAAGGCGAAGGTCGTGGCCAAGGTCTCCAAGGCCATGAAACTCTCCATCGACGAGTCGGTCTCTCCCTACTCCGACATCAACCTGATCGAAAATGTGATGTACTCCAACTTGAAGGTCGAAAAGTTCGACGACCGCGAGCCGGAGATGCTGCAGAAGATCGAGGACAACGACCGCGTCAAGAAGCTCAAGCGCAAGCAGCGCTATGCGTTCGATGAACAAGGCCAGCCCTACAAGGCGAACCAGCTTTACACCTATCGCGATGCGATCTTCGAAGCGATGGTCCATCGCTTCTCCATCGACCCGACCATGATCGCCTACGGCGAAGAAAACCGCGACTGGGGCGGGGCATTCGCCTGCTACAACGGGCTGACCGAACTGCTGCCTTACCATCGCCTGTTCAACTCGCCGATCTCCGAAGGCGCGATCGTCGGCACCGCCTGCGGCTATGCCCTCAGCGGCGGCCGCGTCTGCGTCGAGCTGATGTACTGCGACTTCATGGGCCGCGCCGGCGACGAAATCTTCAACCAGATTTCCAAGTGGCAGTCGATGTCCGCCGGCATCCTGAAGATGCCGCTGGTGCTCCGCGTTTCCGTCGGAAACAAATACGGGGCGCAGCACTCGCAGGACTGGACCGCGATGGTCAACCACATCCCGGGGCTGAAAGTCTACTACCCGGCCACGACCTACGATGCCAAGGGCATGCTCAACCTGGCGCTGGCCGGCACCGACCCGGTGATCTTCTTCGAATCGCAGAAGACCTACGGCGTGGGCGAGCTGTTTGAAAAGGGCGGGGTTCCGGAAGGTTACTTCGAAACGCCCGAAGGCGAGCCGGCGGTTCGCACGCAGGGCAAGGACCTGACGCTCATCACCCTCGGCCCGGTACTCTACAGCGGCATGAAGGTCGTCGAAGAGATGAAGGAAAAGTATGGAATGGAAGTCGAGCTCATCGACCTGCGTTTCGTCAACCCGCTCAACTACGACAAGCTGGTCGAATCCGTCAAGAAGACCGGCCGCGTGGTGCTGGCGTCCGACTCGGTCGAGCGCGGTTCCTGTCTGCACAACATCGCGGCCAACCTGACCACGCTGTGCTTCGACTACCTCGATGCGCCGCCGGTGGTGATTGGCGCGAAGAACTGGATCTCGCCGGCCGCCGAAATGGAGAAGGAATACTTCCCGCAGGCCAGCTGGATCATCGACGCTGTCCACGAACGCATCGTCCCGCTGCCGGGCCATGTCGTGAAGCATAACTACACCAACGGCGAACTCGCCCGCATTGCGCGCAAAGGCGTCTAACGCATCAAGCCGAATCTGCCGGCTGCACCCTTGCGGTGCAGCCGGTGCATCCATTCAAAAAAAGGAGTACTATGGGACTGGAAAATTTGCTGAACAATCCCTCGCGTCCGGTCCGGCTGGCCGTGGTGCGGGAGCTGGGCGAGTCGCTGAAGTCGGGGTATCCGGTGTCGGACGAGGTGAACAATCACGTCCACTCGAAATATTCCTTCAGCCCCTACTATCCGACTATGATTGCCGTCAACGCGGCGCGGGCCGGATTGAAAGCCGTCGGAATCATGGATCACGATTCGATCTCCGGCTTCAAGGAGATGATCGCGGCCGGCAAGGCGATTAATATTGCCACCACCTGCGGCTTCGAAATGCGCGTGAACATGACCGGCACCGCGTTCGAAGGCTACAAAACCAACAACCCCGACACGGAGAACAACACCTACATGGCCGTGCATGGCGTTCCGCACACCCAGTTCGTGCGCGTCGAGAGCTATTTGCGCTCGATCAAAAAAGCGCGCTATCTGCGGGACCGCGAAGAGGTCGATAACCTCAACAAAATTTTGGCGAGCGTCGGGCTCGAGCCCTTGGATTTCGACCGCGACGTGTGGAAGATTTCGGAGGCCAAGCGCGGCGGATCGATTACGGAGCGCCACATCGTCTATGCGCTTTCGCTCAAGCTCGTCGAGCGCTTCGGCAAAGGCCAGGGGCTGATCGATTTCATCGAGCAGAAGATGAAGATCGCCATTCCCGAAAAGCTGCAGGAATATCTGCGCGATCCGTCGAATCCGCACTATGAGTACGACTTGCTCGGCGTCTTCAAGGGGTCGCTGGTACCGGAAATTTTCGTGCAGCCCAACGTGCAGGGGGCTCGCTCCGTCTACGATGCGGTGCAGTTTGCCAACGACATCGGCGGCATTCCGGCCTACGCCTATCTGGGCGATGTGGCCGAGTCGCCGACCGGCGACAAGAAGGCGGAAAAGTTTGAGGATGAATATCTCGACGACCTCGTTCCCGAGCTCAAGAAGATCGGCTTCAAGGCCATTACCTACATGCCGCCGCGCAACACCAAGGCGCAACTGCTGCGCTTGCAGAAGCTCTGCGATCAGTATGATCTGATGCAGATCAGCGGGGTGGATATCAATAGCTCGCGGCAGGTGTTCAACTGCCCGGAGATCATGCAACCGGAATTCCAGCATCTGATCGGTGCGACCTGGGCGTTGATTGCCCACGAGAAACTGGCCTCCGCGGAGGCCCGCTACGGGTTGTTCCATCCGAACAATCCGCTGGCCGCAAAACCGCTCAAGGAGCGGATTGAGGTCTACGCGGACATCGGAATGCGGATCGATAATCGCAACCCGGAATCGGCCATCGATCTGGTTAACTTTTAGACGGAGGAAATGAGAATGAAAACACTAGGAATTGCACCATTGTTAAGAGGCCTGTCATTCGACGGGGAAAAGGGAGACATCGTGGTTTCCCGCGATACGGTTGAAAATCCGCAGCTGGTCTGCTCGCCCGATGAACTGGAAGCCAAGTTCACCAAGGGCGTGCGCTCGGTCATGGTCGAGGGCGAGGGCGGGTTCCTGCTCGGCGAAGACTACGACGACGCGGTGAACGGCACCGCCAACGCCCCGAAAGCCTCGGGCCGCGCAGCGGTCGTGAACAACAAGGTTTGCGTCGTGACCGGCGGCGCCCAGGGCTTTGGCGAAGGGATTGTCCGCGAACTGATCAAAAACGGCGCGATCGTCTTCATCGCCGACATGAACGTGGACGGCGCCCGGAAGCTGGCCAACGAACTCAACGCCGAAGCCGGACGAACCGTGGCCTTTGGCGTGGCGGTCAACGTGACCGACGAGGAGTCCGTCCATAAGATGGTCGGCGAGATCGTCCAAACCGTCGGCGGCATCGATCTGTTCGTCAGCAACGCCGGCGTCCTCAAAGCCGGCAGCGTGAAAACCATGACGCTGAAGGATTTCGAGTTCGTGACCGACGTCAACTATGTCGGCTTCTTCCTGTGCACCAAGCACGTTGCTCCGGTGATGGAACTGATGAACAAGCCGTCCGGCAAATACTTCACCGACATCATTTGCATCAGCTCCAAGTCGGCGCTGGAAGGCTCGAACAAAAACGGCGCCTATGCCGGATCCAAGTTCGGTTCCGTCGGCCTCGTGCAGAGCTTCGCCAAGGAACTGGTGACCGACAACACGAAGGTCAACACCGTCTGCCCCGGTAACTTCTTCGACGGCCCGCTCTGTAGCGATCCGGATCGCGGCCTGTTCGTCCAGTACCTGAGCACCGGCAAGGTCCCCGGCGCCAAGACCGTCGAGGATGTCAAACGCTTCTACGAAGCCCAGGTGCCGATGAACCGCGGTTGCGACGGCGAAGACGTGACCAAAGCGATTCTTTACTCGGTCGAGCAAAAATACGAAACTGGCCAAGCCATCCCGGTGACGGGCGGCCAAGTGATGCTCAATTAGAAACTGGAAATTGGAAACCTGAAACTTGAAACGATCCGACTGATCGGTCGGATCAGTCCTATCCAAAAAGGAACACACCATGAAAACCAAAGCAGTTAGACTTTACGGCGAGAAGGATTTGCGGTTGGAGGAGTTCGAACTCCCCGCCATTGCGGAAAACGAAATCCTGGCCAAGATTGTATCCGATTCCATCTGCATGTCGTCCTATAAGGCGGCGTCGCAGGGCACGAAGCATAAACGCATCCCCAATGACGTTGCTAACGATCCGATTATTATTGGTCACGAGTTCTGCGGCGAAATCGTCGAGGTCGGCGGCAGGTGGACGGATCGTTTTAACGCGGGCGACAAATTTTCGATCCAGCCCGCGATCAACTACGCGGACGGACCCGTCGGCATCCTGTCGGCGCCGGGCTATTCCTACCGTTTCATCGGCGGCGACTCGCAGTATGTCGTCATTCCCGCCGAAGTGATGGAGCAGGAGTGCCTGCTGCCGTTCAACGGCGAAGCCTACTACCACGGCTCGCTGGCCGAGCCGATGTCCTGCATCGTCGGCGGCTTCCACGCCAACTACCACACGACGCCCGGCAGCTATGTCCACAGCATGGGCATCGTTGAAGGCGGCGCCATGGCGCTGCTCGCCGGCGTGGGCCCGATGGGCCTCGGCGCGATCGACTATGCGATCCATTGCGACCGCAAGCCCGGCCTGCTGGTGGTGACCGACATCGATACGGCCCGCCTGGAGCGCGCCGCCTCGATCTACACGGTGGAAGAAGCGAAGAAAAACGGCGTCGAGCTGATCTACGTCAACACCGCCGAAGAGGGCAAGGGCGTCGATTACCTCAAGTCGCTGACGCCGAAGGGCGAAGGCTTCAACGATGTCTTCGTCTATGCGCCGGTTCGCCCGGTCATCGAGCAGGCCGACAAGCTGCTGGCTTTCGACGGCTGCCTGAACTTTTTCGCGGGACCGACCAATCCGGAGTTCTCGGCCGAGTTCAATTTCTACAACGTCCACTATGCGGCCACGCACGTGGTGGGCACCAGCGGCGGCAACACCGACGACATGATCGAGTCGCTCCAGATGATGGAAGCCGGCAAGCTCAACCCGTCCACCATGGTCACGCACGTTGGCGGCCTCGATGCCGTGATCGAAACCACGCTGAACCTGCCGAACATTCCCGGCGGCAAGAAGCTGGTCTACAACAACGTCAGCATGCCGCTGGTGGCGCTCAACGAGCTCAAGAACATGGAAGGCGAACTCTTCCAGGGCTTGGCGGAGCTGGTCGAGAAGGCCAACGGATTGTGGAGCCCGGAAGCCGAACGCTTCCTGCTCGAAAACGCGCCGGCGATCTAACCCGTTTCGATGAGCATGCACTACGGGCTGATTTTCGATGTGGACGGCGTGATCGCCGACACGGAACGGGTTAACGCGGAAGCCTCCATTCAGGTGTTCGCGGATCTGTTCGGCGCCGACGGCGTCGTCCGCGCCGATTTTGCGGCCGGGCTCGGGCGCGGGGCGGCGGAATATGTCCGTGCCGCCGCGCGGGTGCACGGCATCGAACTGTCGGACGAACAGGTGGAGGCGGCCACCGCGGCTAGGCAGGAATATTTCCTGTCGATGCTGGCCGCCGAACCCCTTCCGGCATTTCCGGGCGTGCTCGCCTTGATGGAGGCGGCGCGCGCGTGCGCGGCGTTCCGCGTGGGCATCGCCACCAGCAGTACGCGCGAAAAATCGGAAGCGGTGCTGAAGTCTGCTTGTGTTCCGTACGATCAAATGGTCTATGTAACGGGCAGCGACGTAAAAAACAAGAAGCCGGACCCGGAGCTGTTCTTGACGGCGGCCGCCCGGCTCGGTTTAGATCCGGCGCGTTGTGTCGTGATCGAGGATGCGCCGGACGGTGTTGCGGCCGCGAAAGCGGCCGGATGCCGTTGCGTGGCCGTGACCAATTCGACCACCGAGGAAAATCTGGCTGCGGCGGATTCGGTGGTTCGGTCGTTGGAAGAGGTGACGGTGTCGATGATTGAAAACATGGTTGATTAAATCGGGGGATATAAAATGAAGAAACATTATTTGGCAGTGGATCTGGGCGCATCGAGCGGACGTACCATTGTTGGAACGTTTGAGGACGGCAAACTGTCGCTCAAGGAGATGAACCGTTTTTGGAACGGTCCGACCGAAGTCCGCGGGACCCTGTATTGGGATTTCGTCCATCTCTTCCGCAACATTCAGGAAGGCATCGCCCTGGCGAAAAAAGAATTCGGCGACGGGCTCGTCTGCATGGGCATCGATACCTGGGGCGTCGATTTCGGTCTGATCGATTCCGACGGCCGGCTGGCCTGCAATCCGGTGAACTATCGCGACAGCCGCACGGCAGGGATGTTCGAAAAGGTCTTCGAAAAGGTTCCGAAGGCAGAGGTTTTCCAGCAAACCGGCATCCAGTTCATGGAACTCAACACGCTTTACCAGCTGATGTCGCTTTCGGTGGAAGATTCGTTCCAATACCGCAACGCCGCGAAGATGCTCTTCTCGCCGGACCTGCTCAGTTACTGGCTGACGGGCAAGATGGTTGCCGAGCGCACCATCGCCAGCACCTCCCAATTCTATAACCCGGTCACCAAGGACTGGGCGTACGACCTGCTGGAAAAACTCGGCATCCGTACGGATCTCTTTGCCGAGCTGGTCGATCCGGGCACCGTGATCGGCGATGTGGACGGACTGCCTGTCGTGGCGGTCGGGGGCCACGATACCGCCAGCGCCTTTGCCGCCGTCCCGGTGACCGAAGGCGAACAGTCGGCCTTCCTCAGTTCCGGCACCTGGTCGCTGCTGGGCACCGAACTGCCCGAGCCGGTGATCAACGACAAAACGCTGGCCGCCAACTTCACCAACGAAGTCGGCGTCTGCAACACCGTCCGCTTCCTGAAAAACCTTTCCGGCCTCTGGATCCTCCAGGAGCTGCGCCGCAACTGGAACACGCAGGAGTGCGACTATTCGTGGGCCGCGATGGAACACATGGCGCTCGAAGCCAAGCCGTTCGCGTTCTTCATCGATCCGAGCGATACCATCTTCCTGACCCCCGGCGACATGCCGGCGCGCATCCAGGACTACTGCGAGCGCACGGGGCAGGGCCGCCCCGAAACGCATGCGCAGATCCTGCGCGCCGCCTACGAGGGCCTGGCCCTGCTTTATGCCGACACCTACGAATCGCTCGAAACGCTCTCCGGCCGCACGCTCGATACGCTCCGCATCGTCGGCGGCGGTTGCAAGGACACGCTGCTCGACCAGATGGCCGCCAACGCCACCGGACGCAAAGTCGTTACCGGACCGACCGAAGCCACGGCGACCGGCAACCTCATCATGCAGATGTTCGCCATGGGGGATATCAAGTCCCTCGCCGAAGGACGGGAAGTCATCCGCAATTCCTTTGCCGATGAAACCAACGTGTTCGAACCGCAGAATGCCGCAGATTGGAAAAACGCATTGAAAACCTGGCGGGCGATTTGCCGCGCTTAAAAAATTAACTATTAAAAGGGAATAAAAACTATGGATCTGAATTTAGTCGCTAACACGATTCGCGGGCTCGCAATGGATGGAGTCCAGGCCGCCAACTCCGGACACCCCGGCATGCCGATGGGCATGGCCGACGTGGCCGCCGTCCTCTGGACGAAATACCTCAAGCACAACCCGCAAAACCCCGCCTGGGC